>NZ_LMNE01000001.1:0-273416 GCF_001423285.1 Methylobacterium sp. Leaf111
GCGGTGGCGGACGCGGTGCGCACCGAGATGATCGACGCGGTCTCGGTCACGGGCGGGCATCTGGGCTCCGGGCTCGGCGTGGTCGAGCTGACGGTGGCGCTGCACCACGTGTTCGACACCCCCGACGACCGCATCGTCTGGGACGTCGGCCACCAGGCCTAYCCGCACAAGATCCTCACCGGCCGGCGCGACCGCATCCGGACGCTGCGCCAGCCCGGCGGCCTGTCGGGCTTCACCAAGCGCTCGGAGAGCGTCTACGATCCCTTCGGGGCGGCCCATTCCTCCACCTCGATCTCGGCGGCCCTGGGCATGGCCGTGGCGCGCGACCTCGACGAGGCGGCGGCCAAGGCCCAGGGCGCGCCGGCGCCCAAGCGGCGCAACATGGTGGCGGTGATCGGCGACGGCTCGATGTCGGCGGGCATGGCCTACGAGGCCATGAACAATGCCGGCGCCCTGCACTCGCGCCTGATCGTCATCCTCAACGACAACGACATGTCGATCGCGCCGCCCGTGGGCGCCATGTCGGCCTACTTCGCGCGCCTGGCCTCGGGGGGCACCTACCAGTCCCTGCGCGAGACCGCCAAGCAGCTGGGCAAGCTCCTGCCCAAGGGCCTCTACCAGCGCGCGGCCGCGGCCGAGGAATACGCCCGCTCCCTGGTGGTGGGCTCGGGCACGATGTTCGAGGAGATGGGCTTCCACTATGTCGGGCCCGTCGACGGGCACAACCTCGACCACCTGCTGCCGGTGCTCAAGAACGTGCGCGACTCCGAGCAGGGTCCGATCCTGCTCCACGTCGTGACCCAGAAGGGCAAGGGCTACGCCCCGGCGGAAGCCTCCGCCGACCGCTACCACGGGGTCGTCAAGTTCGACGTGCTCTCGGGGGTGCAGGCCAAGGCCAAGCCGAACGCGCCGGCCTACACCCGGGTGTTCGGCGAGAGCCTGATCAAGGCGGCGGATGCCGACGACAAGGTGGTGGCGATCACCGCCGCGATGCCGGGGGGCACGGGCATCGACCTGTTCGGCAAGGCGCATCCGGAGCGCACCTTCGATGTGGGCATCGCCGAGCAGCACGCGGTGACCTTCGCGGGYGGCCTGGCGACGGAAGGCTACCGGCCGTTCGTGGCGATCTACTCGACCTTCCTGCAGCGGGCCTACGACCAGGTCGTGCACGACGTGGCCCTGCAGAACTTGGCCGTGCGCTTCTGCCTGGACCGGGCCGGGCTGGTGGGGGCGGACGGGGCGACCCATGCGGGCGCCTTCGACCTGGCCTATCTCTGCTGCCTGCCGAACATGACGGTGATGGCGGCCTCCGACGAGGCCGAGCTGGTGCACATGGTGGCCACCGCGCATGCGCACGACACGGGCCCGATCGCGCTGCGCTATCCGCGCGGCGAGGGCGTGGGCGTGGACCTGCCCGAGCGCGGATCGGTGCTGCCGATCGGCCGGGGCCGGATGGTGCGGGCGCCCGAGGGGGCGCGGGTGGCGCTGCTGAGCCTGGGCACGCGGCTGTCGGAGGCGCTGAAGGCGGCCGACGCGCTGGAGGCGGAGGGCATCGCGGTGAGCGTGGCCGATGCGCGCTTCGCCAAGCCGCTGGACGAGGCGCTGATCCTGGACCTGGCCGCGCGCCACGAGGTCCTGGTGACGCTGGAAGAGGGGTCGGTGGGGGGCTTCGGCGCCATGGTGCTGCACCTGCTGGCCGAGCGGGGGGCGCTGGATGCGGGCCGGGTCCGGGTGCGCACGCTGACGCTGCCGGACACCTACCAGGACCACAACGCGCCGGACGCCATGTACGCCGAGGCCGGCCTCGACGCCGCCGGCATCCTCCAGACCGTCAAGAACGCCCTGCCCGAGCGGAAGGCGCGCTGGACGAGGCGCTGATCCTGGACCTGGCCGCGCGCCACGAGGTCCTGGTGACGCTGGAAGAGGGGTCGGTGGGGGGCTTCGGCGCCATGGTGCTGCATCTGCTGGCCGAGCGGGGGGCGCTGGATGCGGGCCGGGTCCGGGTGCGCACGCTGACGCTGCCGGACACCTACCAGGACCACAACGCGCCGGACGCCATGTACGCCGAGGCCGGCCTCGACGCCGCCGGCATCCTCCAGACCGTCAAGAACGCCCTGCCCGAGCGGAAGGCGGGACAGTCGGGACGCCTGCGGCTCGCCTGAGCCGCCGGGCGGACGCACGGAGCATCCGGGCTTTGCGGCCCGGGTGTGTCCCCGTTGCGCTTGTCCGACACCGGTTTCGATGACAAAAGCGCGCCATCCTCGGGTCCGAAGTCCGCTTCGGGCTCCGCGCACGCACAAGATCCTCAGACCCTTACGAGAGAAATGCCACAGGCGACCCCTTCCGGCCCGTTCGATGCCGGCCCGGTTCTCATCACGGGCGCGAGCGGTTTCCTGGGAGCGGCCCTGGTCGACGTCTTCCGCAAGGCCGGCTTCCCCGTCCGGATCATGGTCCGGGCCACCTCGCCGCGCACCAACCTGACCTGGACCGACGTCGAGATCGTCGAAGGCGACATGCGCGACCGCGCGGCGGTGGCACGGGCTCTCCAGGGCCAGCGCTATCTCGTCCACGCGGCCGCCGACTATCGCCTCTGGGCTCCGGACCCGGAGGAGATCGTCGCCACCAACCGCGACGGCGCCGTGATCCTGATGGAGGAGGCCCTGCGGGCCGGCATCGAGCGCGTCGTCTATACGTCGAGCGTCGCCACCATCAAGCCGCACGACGACGGCGCGTCGGCCGACGAGACCCGTCCCCTCACCCCCGCCACGGCCATCGGCGCCTACAAGCGCAGCAAGGTCGTCTCCGAGCGCGTGGTCGAGGAGATGGCCGCCCGCAACGGCCTGCCCGTGGTCATCGTCAATCCCTCGACGCCGATCGGCCCGCGCGACGTCAAGCCGACCCCGACCGGCCGCATCATCCTGGAAGCCGCCTTGGGCCGGATGCCGGCCTTCGTCGATACCGGACTGAACCTCGCCCACGTGGACGACGTCGCCGCCGGCCACCTGCTGGCCCTCCGGCACGGCCGGATCGGCGAGCGCTACATCCTCGGTGGTGAGAACGTGCTCCTGTCGCAGATGCTGGCGGACATTGCCGGCATGGTCGGCCGCAGGCCCCCGACGGTGAACCTGCCGCGGGCGGTGGTCTACCCGATCGCCTTCGTCTCCGAGCAGATCGCCCGCTTCACCGGCAAGGCGCCCTTCGCCACGATCGACGGCATCCGGATGTCCCGCTACCGGATGTTCTTCTCCGACGCGAAGGCGCGGGCCGAGCTCGGCTATACCGCCCGGCCCTACCGCGAGGGCCTGTCCGACGCGATCGCCTGGTTCCGCCAGGAAGGACGCCTGTGATGAGCACGACGATCCAGACAGCCACCGAGGCGCGCACCGGCAAGGGCTACCGCGACGAGAACTTCCCCGTCGCGTCGCACCTGATCCATCCGAAGCATCGCGGCGCGATCCTGGCGTTCTACGATTTCGTGCGCGCCGGCGACGACGTCGCCGACCATACGGGCCTGACGTCGGAGCGGAAGATCGAGCTCCTCGACGCCCTGGCCGACGACCTGACGGGCACCCGCTCGGCCGATTCGGCCGCCGAACCCCTGCGCCGGGAACTCGCCGCCCGCGGGCTCGCGCCGACGCACGCCCTCGAACTCCTCGACGCCTTTCGCCTCGACGCGCGCAAGAGCCGCTACGCCGACTGGGACGAGCTGATCGCCTATTGCCGCCTGTCGGCCATGCCGGTCGGCCGCTACGTGCTCGACGTGCACGGCGAGGATCGCAGCGTCGTCTGGGGCCCGTCGGACGCGATCTGCGCAGCCCTGCAGATCATCAACCACCTGCAGGATTGCGGGAAGGATTTTCGCAAGATCGATCGGGTCTACCTGCCGCAGGAGACCCTCGACTCGCATGGTGCCGCGATCTCGGAGCTGGCCGCCGAGAAGGCCTCCCCGGCGCTCCGCGGCGTCATCCGCGAGCTGGCGCAGCGTACCATGGGGCTGCTCGACGAGGGCGCGGTGCTGCCCGACCTCATCGCCGACCTGCGCCTCAGCCTGGAGATCGCCGCCATCCATCGCCTCGCCGTCGTGCTGTGCAAGGGGCTGATGACGCGCGATCCCCTGAGCGAGAAGGTGCATCACGGCAAGGCCGCCTTCGCCCTGACCGCGTTCGGCGGCATCGCCGCGACCCTGGCGCGCCGACCCCTGCGAGGCCGGACCCTGAAGGTTCAGGCCGCGAAGGTCGCGCGAGGGAACCGGGCATGAGCGCAACCCTGTCTCCCGCCGCCGAAACCGCGTCCCCCCCGGTCGACGCCCTTCCGGCGAAATCTTCGTCGTTCTACACGGCGATGCGCCTGCTGCCGCCGGATCGCCGCGCGGCGATGTATGCGGTCTACGCCTTCTGCCGGGCCGTCGACGACGTCGCCGACGACGGCGGCCCCGCCCCCGTGCGCGCCGCGGAGCTCGACCGCTGGCGCGCCGACATCGACGACCTCTATGCCGGACGGCCGGCGCCGCGGGTGCAGGACCTCGTCGTGCCGATCCGCCGCTACGGTCTCCTGCGCGAGGACTTCCAGGCGGTGATCGACGGCATGGCGATGGATGCCTTCGAGGACATCGTCGCGCCCGACGAGGCCACCCTCGACCTCTATTGCGACCGGGTCGCCAGCGCGGTCGGCCGCCTGTCGGTGCGGATCTTCGGAATCGCCGAGAAGGAGGGCATCGCCCTCGCCCACCATGAAGGCCGTGCCCTGCAGCTCACCAACATCCTGCGCGACATCGACGAGGATGCGGAACGCAACCGCCTCTACCTGCCGCGCGAGAAGCTGGCCGCCATCGGCCTGACCGCGCCGACGCCGCAGGCCGCCATCGACCATCCGCGCATCGGCGAGGTCTGCATCGCCGTCGCCCGCGAGGCCGAGGCGCATTACCGGGCGACCTGGGACATCATCGCCAAGTGCCCGCGCAAGGTGACCAAGGCGCCGCGCCTCATGGCGGCGGCCTATCGGTTGTACCTCGACGCCGTCCTAGCCCGCGGCTGGGAGAAGCCCCGCGCCCGCGTCAAGCCGAGCAAGCGCGCGCTCCTCGGCGTCGTCCTCCGACACGGGATCGTCTGATGGTGGGCACGGTCCACATCGTCGGGGCGGGTCTCGCCGGGCTGTCCGCCGCCGTCTCACTGGTGGAGCGCGGTGCGCGCGTCGTCGTGCACGAGGCGGCCAAGCAGGCCGGCGGCCGCTGCCGTTCGTACTACGATCCGACCCTCGGGCTGACCATCGACAACGGCAACCACCTGCTCCTGTCGGGCAACACCTCGGCGCTCGCCTTCATGCGCACGATCGGTGCACCGGAGAGCGCCCTGTCCGGCCCGGACGAGGCGGCCTTCCCCTTCGCCGACCTGAAGACCGGTGAGCGCTGGACCCTGCGCCCCAACGCGGGGCGCGTGCCGTGGTGGGTCCTGCAGGCCTCGCGCCGGGTGCCCGGTACGGCGGCGCGCGACTACCTCGCGCCCCTGGGCATCCTGAAGGCCGCGGCCGGCAAGGCGCCGGGCCAGGGTGGCACCATCGGCGAGAGCATGGCCTGCGAGGGCATGCTCTACGACCGCCTGTGGCACCCGGTGCTGCTGGCCGCCCTCAACACCGATCCCAAGGAGAGCGACACCGGACTCGCGGCGACGATCCTGCGCGAGACCCTGGGGGCCGGCGGAAAGGCCTGCCGGCCGCTGGTCGCCGTCGGCGGCCTCTCGGCGGCCTTCGTCGATCCAGCGGTGGACTATCTGACCCGGCGCGGCGCGCAGCTGCGCTTCGGCCACCGCCTGCGCAGCCTCGCCCTCGGGGACGGCCGGATCGCCGGCCTCGTCTTCAGCGACGAGACCATCGCGCTCGCCCCCGAGGACTCGGTGGTCCTCGCCCTGCCGCCCTGGGTCGCCTGCGACCTGCTGCCGGGCCTGCCGACGCCGCAGAGCCACCGCTCCATCGTCAACGCGCATTTTGCTGTGATTCCGCCGCCGGGATCGCCGTTACTGCTCGGCGTGGTGAACGGAATGACGGAGTGGCTCTTTGCCTATCCGGATCGTCTATCCGTGACCATCAGCGGCGCCGATCGCCTCTTGGATGTGCCGCGCGAAGATTTGGGACGTCAGATCTGGTCCGAAATCGTGACTTTGACCGGTCTTGCACCCGAACTGCCCAGCTGGCAGATCGTCAAGGAGAAGCGGGCGACCTTCGCGGCAACGCCGGCCGAGGCCGCGCGGCGCTCCGGCGCCGTCACGGCCCACGAGAATCTCGTCCTGGCAGGCGATTGGACCGCGACCGGTCTGCCATCGACGATCGAGGGAGCCATCCGTTCAGGAACAACCGCCGCATCGGCCCTCGCCCGGAGGACCGGCACATGCGGACAGGCACGAGCGCGCGGCGCGGCGTGAGATAAGGCGGCCGCCTGCGCGGCCGGTGAGGCGAGGACGATGCGGGACGCATTCAGGAAGGTCGAGGCGCTGCAGCGCCCGAAGACTCAGGAGATCTCCCTCGAGGATGTCGAGCGGGGAGTCGTGCGCGCGACCCAGGCGCTGACGGCGCTGTCGCATGCCGACGGCCACCTGTGCTTCGAGCTCGAGGCCGATGCGACGATCCCGTCCGAATACATCATGTTCCACCAGTTCCGCGCCACCGAGATCGCGCCGGAGCTGGAGACCAAGATCGGCAACTACCTGCGCCGCACGCAGGGCAAGCACGGCGGCTGGGCCCTGGTCCATGACGGCCCGTTCGACATGAGCGCCAGCGTGAAGGCCTATTTCGCCCTCAAGATGAGCGGCGATTCGATCGAAGCCCCGCACATGCGCCGGGCGCGCGAGGCGATCCTGTCCCGCGGTGGCGCCGCCAATTCGAACGTCTTCACCCGCTTCCTCCTGGCCCTTTTCGGCGAGGTCCCGTGGCGCGCGGTGCCGGTGATGCCGGTCGAGATCATGCATCTGCCGAAGTGGTTCCCCTTCCACCTCGACAAGGTCTCGTACTGGGCGCGCTGCGTGATCGTGCCGATGCTGGTGATCCAGGCGAGGAAGCCGCTCGCCCGCAATCCCCGCGGGATCGGCATCCCGGAGCTGTTCGTCGCCCCGCCGCAGACCGTGCGCACCTGGCCCGGCAGCCCCCACGCGACCTGGCCCTGGACGCCGATCTTCGGTGCCATCGACCGGATGTTGCAGGTCTCGCAGGATTACTTTCCGAAGACGCCGCGGGCGCGCGCTACGGACAAGGCCGTGGCCTGGGTCAGCGAGCGCCTCAACGGCGACGACGGCCTCGGGGCGATCTTCCCCGCCATGGTCAACACCGTGCTGATGTACGATGTGCTCGGCTACCCGGCCGACCATCCCCAGGTGCGGATCGCCTGCGAGGCGATCGAGAAGCTCGTAGTCGTCAAGGAGCACGAGGCCTACGTGCAGCCCTGCCTGTCCCCGGTCTGGGACACGGCGCTGGCCGGCCATGCCCTCCTCGAGGCCGGGGGCCCCGACGCGGAGCATCAGGCCCGGCGCGGCCTCGATTGGCTGAAGCCGCTCCAAGTCCTCGACATCAAGGGCGACTGGGCCGCGGGCCGGCCGAACGTCCGCCCCGGCGGCTGGGCCTTCCAGTACGCCAACCCGCACTTCCCGGACCTCGACGACACCGCCGTGGTGGTGATGGCGATGGATCGCGCCATGCACCAGCACGGCCTCGTCGCCGACGTGCCGGATTACGGCAACGCCATCGCCCGGGCCCGCGAGTGGGTCGAGGGCCTGCAATCGAGCGACGGCGGCTGGGCCGCCTTCGACGCCGACAACAATCACCATTACCTGAATCACATCCCGTTCTCCGACCATGGCGCCCTGCTCGATCCGCCCACGGCCGACGTCACGGCCCGGGTCGTCTCGATGCTGGCGCAGCTCGGCGAGACCCGGGAGAGTTCCAAGGCCCTCGACCGCGGCGTCACCTACCTCCTGAACGACCAGGAGGAGGACGGCTCCTGGTACGGCCGCTGGGGCATGAACTTCATCTACGGCACCTGGTCGGTGCTGTGCGCCCTGAACGCGGCCGGCGTCGATCCGGCCTCTCCGGAGATCCGCAGGGCCGTCGCCTGGCTGATCCGCATCCAGAACCCCGATGGCGGCTGGGGCGAGGACGCCTCGTCCTACAAGATCGATCCGGCCTTCGAGCCCGGCTACTCCACCGCCTCGCAGACGGCCTGGTCGCTGCTGGCCCTGATGGCGGCCGGCGAGGCCGACGATCCGGCGGTGACTCGCGGGATCAACTATCTGACCCGCACCCAGGGCGCCGACGGTTTCTGGTCCGAGGAGCGCTACACCGCGACCGGCTTCCCGCGGGTGTTCTACCTGCGGTACCACGGCTACCCGAAGTTCTTCCCCCTCTGGGCCATGGCGCGCTACCGCAACCTCCAGCGCAGCAACACCCGGACGGTCGCCTTCGGCATGTGATGCGAAGGCCCGTGATGCGAAGACGTCTGTGTCGAAGACTCCGGTTCGCGGTCGATCGCGCAACGGCATGAGCGCGATCGCCACGTCCGGTGCCCTCCCCGTCCTGGCCGTGACCGGCCTCGCAAAGGAGGCGCGCCTCGCCTCCGGCGCCGGCGTTCGCGCAATCGGGGCGGGCGGCGACCCGGAACGCCTGCGCGCCCTCCTAGCCGCGCGGCACGAGCCGGGATGCCGCGCCGTGGTCAGTTTCGGCATCGCCGGCGGTCTCGATCCGGCCCTGGTACCCGGCGACGTGCTGATCGCCACCGCCATTGTCACGCCGACGCAGCGCTACCCGGCCGATCCGGCCATCGCCGCGGCCTGGATGCGCGCGCTGGCGGGATCGGGCTCGACCGTCCGCGAAGCCGTGCTGGCCGGCGTCGATGCCGCCGTGATCGACGTGTCCGCGAAGGCCGCCCTGCGCACCGCCACCGGGTGCGCCGGCGTCGACATGGAATCTCACGTCGCGGCGGCCTATGCCGCGCGGCACGGGCTGCCCTTCGCGGCCCTGCGCATCGTCTGCGATCCGGCCGACCGCGCGATCCCGGCCTTCGCTGCGCAGGCGCTGAAGCCCGACGGCGAGCCCGACATCCGCGCGGTCCTCGCCGCCATCGCGCGCCAGCCCGGCCAGATCCCCGCCCTGATCCGCCTGGCGCGCGATTCGGGCCGCGCCTTCCAGAGCCTCACCCGGTGCCGGGCCCGCCTCGGAACGGCCCTCGGCGTCCCGGCCGCCTGACACCGCGCCTCTCGCAGAGCGCGCCACGACGGCAACGATTCAGCGTCCGCCCGGCCCGCCCGGACCACGTCCGGGGCCACCGCCGAAGCCGCCCGGCCCTTCCGGCCCCCCGGGCCCTCCCCCCGGACCACGTCCGAAGCCGCCGGGGCGCTCGAACCCGCCGGGGCGCTCGATGCCGCCCGGTCCACCCCCGAACCCACCCCCGGGGCGTGCATGCTCGCCGCCCGACGGCAAGCGGGTATCGATATCGAAGCGCGGTGGGCCGCCGGGCTGGCTCCCGGGCATGCGTCCGTCGAGGCCGCGTCCGTCGAGGCCGCGCCCCTCGAAACCACGGCCCTCGGATCTCGGGAGCGATCCCCGATCGGGACCCGTCTGAGGGCCGGGGCGCTCGGTGCCGCGCGTGTCGATGCGCAGGCTCTCGACGGCGAGGCGGCCGTCACGGGCCGGCTCGGCAATGACGACCGCGCGGACGCTGCCGCGGCGGGGCAATCCGGGATCGGGCCGACCGGCGATGTCGAGGCCGGACCCGATCTGGAGACCCCGTGCATTTCGGCCGACATAGGCCTCGATGGAGACGCGGCGCAGGCCCGGAACGAACAGGGCGCGCGATTCCTCGAACCCCGTCACCGTGAGGCTCGACCCCGCCGGAACGCCCGTGACGATGGCGCGCCGTCCGATCTGCCCGGCATCGACGCCGACGAGGCGGAGATTGCCGATCGCCGGACTGCCATCCGGCCCCCGTCGGACCGGACCGGCCACCCGCGCGGCTCCCTCCGACCGCCGTTCCACCAGACTGGCGACGACGACTCCGTCGGGGCGCCGCAGGCCGCTCACCGCGACGCGGTCGCCGACCCTCCATCCGTCACGCTGGGTCGTCGGCAGGGCGACCCGTTGGCCGAGGACGGTCAGTCCGCCCTTCCGGAGGGCCTCGACCGGTCCGACGACCTCGCTCGTGACGTCGATGCGGCGCGTGGCGAGGATGCCGCCGGTCTCGAGAGCGACGACGCGGACCACGTGCCCGATCCGAAGGTCGCTCACCGCCGCCGGTCGCCCGTCGATCCGCACGGGGACGTCTTGCGGATAGGTGATGCGCAGGTCGTTGACGATGATCGATCCGAACTTGCGGATCGTTCCGATCACGCCCGTGCCGCCCAGGCCGCGGTCGCCCTCCGACTCCGATCCGTCACCCGGCGGGTGGCTCGGGCGCGCGCCGGTGCCGCCGATGCCCTGGTCGCGGATCGGTGGGAGCGGGTCGGCGCGGGCCGCAAGCGCGAGGGGCGCCACGGCAAGCAGGCGCAAGGCGTCGCGGCGGTTCGGTGCGCGCATGGACGCCGTCCTCACGCCTTCGCCGCCGCGGCCGGCGCATCCTCGGCATAGACGTAGACGCCGAAATTCCAGCGATGGGCGCCGCCGGCATCGGTCTCACAGGCCGCGTGGGCCTCGCGGTTGGCCTGCTGCAGCGCCTCCATGGCGATCTCGCGGGCGCGGGCCTCGAGGCGATCGGCCAGCTCCTTCGACAGGCCGTCGTAATGGACCGCACGCTCGAGGAAGCGCGGGGTCGGCGCAGTGATGTTGGCGACGCTCGCGGCGATGTGGTCGTGCAGGTTGCGGCCGAAGTAATAGAGCTGCGACTCCCCACCGCCCTTCGGCACGTAGGCCGCCTCCGCGAGGACGATGTGCCCGTCGGCATCGGCGACCACGAGTCCCCGGTCGAGCCACTCGTCGAGAACGGCGCGGGGGCGCAGATCGCGGGTCACGGCCGCGACGAGATCCTCGAAGGACGGGCCCTTCCCGTCGCTCGCCCGCGTCAGGGGCCGGGGTTGGCCGTCCGGGTCGGTGAAGGCGGGATCGGCGAGCCAGCGCGCGATGATCCGGCTGGTCCGCGACACGGAGGACGGCACGGCGCTGACGGGAGCGCCAGCGCCGCGCAGACGGCTGACCTCCTTGCGGTGGATCCCGGTCAGCAGGCTGACCCGACTGTCGGTCTGCTCCTTGCCCGGCAGCGCGAAGTCGTACTCGGCGACGTTCACGTAGAGTTCGCGCAGGAGCGTGGTGAGCGCCGGAAAGGTGATGCCCCGTGCCACGAAGAGGCGCACGAGCGGCCGGAGCAGACGCGCGACGGGGGCGTGGAGGTTCGCCCCCTCGGAAGGTGTCTCGGTCGGATCGGCCATGCGCACACCATAGCCGCCGGGCTGTGGGAGACAATCCCACGGCGTGCGTCCCGACACCCGATCTCCACCGACCCTGATTGACGTGGGAAATTTGCCCACATAGAAACGAGGTCGTGAGTTCAGGTCGGAGTTCCGCCATGGCCGAGTTGAGGCCCCTTTATCCTACGGACGCCTTGCCGCCGCTGCGGGCAGGCGCGCCGATGCGCTCCGCAGGTCCGGCGGCCCGGCCGCTGGCTCCCCTCGCGCGCGGCTTGGCCGTCCTGGCGGTCGTGGCGCTGGGCACCCTCGTCCTCGGATCCGCGGGCCAGCGGACGCAATCGGCGGCAAAGGACGTGACGGCGGCGACGGACATGCCGCGGGTCGCCACCACCCGCCTCGCTGCGCCCCGTCGGATGGCTGCGGCGTCCGACCTTTCGCGGGCGAACTGATGTCCGGCGTCGCGCGCCGTTCCCCCAGCCGGACGGATCCTCGACAACCGCGCCTGATCGTCGACCTGCTCCTCTGCGCCGTTCCGGCGGTCGCCACCGTCGTCCTGCTGATCCTCGGCCTCCAGGGCTGAGTCTCACGGTCATCGGCGCCCCGATCCCGACACCCCCTCCGGCCACCGCCATCACAGACGAATCGCAGCACGCCCGATGTATCGCGCCGATCCCCGCCTGAGCCCGTCGCTGCAGGCCTGCCTACCCCGTCGCCGGCCCCTTCGGACACGGCTCGCCGATGCGCGAACCTTCTCCGCCTGGTGGCGCGCGCTCATCGGCCGGCCGGGTGGCAGGCCGGCGGAAGCGCATCGACGCGCCTGACACGCTCGACCTGCGTCCCGGCCCCGTCACGCGGCTCGGACGGACGCCGCGACGACGGGCGCGTCGGGCGACCTGCGGACCGCCTCGGCCTCGCGGCACAGGGCCAAGGCCAGGCAGCGGGCGCGCTCCACCCAGATGTCGCGCTCCTGGCGGAGGGCCTCGACCGCGGCGCTGTCCTGTGCCCGCGCGATGCGCAGGTCGTCGATCTCGTCGCGCAACGCCGTGGTCCGGCGCCGCTCCTGAGCCAACGCCTCCCGCAGCACCACCAGCGCAGCGTGATCGGACGCGGCGGGATGGCCGGCTGGACCGGGCGGGTTGACCGGACGCAGGTCGGCCACCTCCGCGCGGACACGGTCGACGTCGAGACCGGTCCTGTCGGGCGCCGGAGCCGCCGCGGGGGCGTCCGCGGTGCCCGGATCGACGGGCACCGGCGCGGAGGCGGGAATGCCCTCCTCCTCGATCACCAGACCGTGGAGCATCCGGAACACGGCGTCGCCGTCGAGGCGGGACAGGTCGAACCCGCTCTCGCGGGCGAGATCGCTCCACAGCGTCTGTCCGGTCTCGGCCTGACCGACGAAGGCCATGGACCAGTTCGCGAAGCCCCGCGCCTCGGTCGGCCCGCATTCGAGCACCGTCACGTCGCCGTGCCGCTGATCGCGCTGGATCCGCTCGAAGGTCCGCTCCACCCCCTGGCGCGGGCCTTCCAGCACCTGCGCGAAGGCGCCGCCGTTGAACATCAGGGCGCCGGTCACGCCGACCTCGGCGTTGTTCCGTTGCGAGGTCTCGAGGATATGCGCCACCGCGTGGCTCGCTTCGGCGTCGGGCACCTGAAGCAGGTTCTTGCTGGCATAGACGAGACGGTAGAGGTCGCTCATTTCCGATCTCCGGAAAGGGGGAACAGGGTCGGGAGCGGCCGCCTCACGCCTGGGCGAGGCCGTGCGGGCCGAGGTCGGTGAAGAGGGCCAGGAGCGCCTCGGCCGGGATTGGACGGCTCACCAGGTAGCCCTGGACGTCGGTGCAGCCCTCGGCGCGGATGCGGCGCATCTGGTCCTCGGTCTCGACGCCCTCGGCGACGGTGGTCATGCCGAGACTGCGCCCGAGACCCGCGATCGCGCGGATCACCGCGTCTCCGTCCGGCTTCTGGGTGATGTCGGCCACGAAGGAGCGATCGATCTTGATCTTGTCGAAGGGGAACGAGCGCAGGTAGCTCAGGGAGGAGTACCCGGTCCCGAAATCGTCCATGGAGACGCGGATGCCGAGGGCCCGCAGCCGGTGCAGGGTCCGCAGGGTGCGCTCGTTCTCCTGGAGCAGCACGCCCTCGGTGATCTCGATCTCCAGGCGGCTCGCGGGGAGTCCGGAACCTGCCAGTGCGGAGACGATGACCTCGACGAGACGATCGCCCTTGAACTGCGCGGGCGACACGTTCACCGCGACGGTGATCGCCGCGGGCCACGTCACGGCATCGCGGCAGGCCTGGCGGATGACCCATTCGCCGATCGGGACGATCAGCCCGATCTCCTCGGCGAGGGGAATGAACTCCCCCGGGGGGACCATGCCGCGCTCCGGGTGATGCCAGCGCAGCAGCGCCTCGCAGCCGGTCACGCGATCGTTCTCGAGATTCAGCTGCGGCTGGTAATGGAGAGAGAATTCGCGCCGGCCGAGGGCCTGGCGGATGT
The DNA here is from genome assembly GCF_001423285.1 of Methylobacterium sp. Leaf111. Taxonomy (NCBI): domain Bacteria; kingdom Pseudomonadati; phylum Pseudomonadota; class Alphaproteobacteria; order Hyphomicrobiales; family Methylobacteriaceae; genus Methylobacterium; species Methylobacterium sp. Leaf111. The sequence goes on from NZ_LMNE01000001.1 coordinate 13,870, forward strand.
CGAGTTCGAGGCGACGCCGCGCCTGCATGCGCGCGTCCATCTCGGCCTCGAAGAAGCGGAAGGCCCCGCGCCCATCGAGCTTCGCCCGGTAGAGGGCGAGATCGGCGCATTTCAGGAGACGATCCGCGTCGGTCCCGTCGCGGGGCGCCACGGCCACGCCGACGCTGGCGCCGATGGTGAGCAGTTGCCCCTCGATCATGTAGGTGCGGCCGATCAGGTCGACGATGCGGCGCGCCAGGACGCGCGTCTCCTCGAGGTCCGTCACGCCGTGCTGAACCACGACGAACTCGTCTCCCCCGATGCGGGCGACCGTGTCGCTGGGACGGAGCGTGGCACTGAGGCGGTCGGCGACCTTGGCGAGGAGCGCATCGCCGATGGCGTGACCCAGGGTGTCGTTGACGGGCTTGAACCGGTCCAGGTCCACCAGAAGCACCGCGCAGGTGCCGTCGGAGGTCTCCACCTGGACGAGCGCATCCTCGAGGCGTTCGCGCAGGTGAAGGCGGTTCGGCAGGCCGGTGAGGGGGTCGAGGCGCGCCCGCTCGCTGGCGGCAATCTCGGCGGCGCGGCGCAGGGTGACGTCTTCGACGGTGATGGTCCAACCCTGGCAGGCCCCGCGGGAGGGGCCGAAGGGCTGGATGCCGATCTCGAACGTCAACCCCGCGCGCAGGATCTCGAAGGCAAGGCCCTCGCAGCGCTCCAGGGCGCGCCGCACCTGGGCGAACAAGGCGTTCCTGCGGAGGGGCAGGAGGCGGCAGAGGGTGTGCAGGGCCTGACGGAGACTGGGACGATCGGGCAGGCCGAACCCACCCACAAGCTCCCGCGCCGGCCCGGTGCAGAGGACCAGCCGGCCCCGCTCGAACACGATGAACCCCTGTCGCACCACGTCGAGATACGGCGCCAGACCGAGGGCGGCCTCAGCCGGCCCTGGAATCGTCTCCGGTCTCGCCAGAACCTGGACTGCCTGCATCACGTCGCCGCTCCGGTGCGCATCCGGGGTGCGCCAGCACGGAGAGAATAGAGCCCTGAAAGTAAATTATAGGTTCTTGCACCACGGATTTTCAGATCCGAAAATCATCGCCGATGAAGGAGGCTGTCGTACAGCACTACGCCGTCCAGACCCCACCCGATCCCGTAGGATCAGCGGCGATGGAAGCGAGCATTACAGACTATCGTCACCTGTCTGAAGGTAACGATTCTACACTTTATCGTTCTCTGTGCTTCAGCGTTCGAATGGTCTCGCCGACACGATCGGGGGGCAAGGCATCGGCGAGACCCGGTCGATCCGAAGACGGCGCGACGGGGAGACCATGTCCGACGATTGCGGACCACACATTCACACACATCAACGCCATGGAGGATCGCCACGCACGAAGACCTTTCCGTCGCGATCCGCAACGCGGTGTGATCGAGACGACGCGCGAACGCGGGCCGTCTCAGCCGAAGGATCGGCCCTCCGACAATTGCCGGGCAATCCAAGCCTGCGCTTCGTCGAGATCCGCGAAGATCGGCGCATGCGGATCCTCCACGCACCCGAAGCCCGCCTCCAGAAACCAATGTCCCGCCTCGGAGTCATGCTCGCTGGAGAGCTGGACGAGCACGGCGACGAGAATCCCATCCTCGAAAACCAACCGGCTCTCGCGGTCATTGCTGCCCGTCGCGATCTGAACGGGCTGGAGTTTCATGGTCATGCCGTGGCCAGCGTTCCCAGGTACAGGGACTTCGGATTGGATTCCGCGATCGATTTCAGAGGCTGACGATTGCGGAGCTTCCGCGTCCCACCCTTGCGTTCAATCACGCCTCGGCGCCCGAGTTCCTGAAGCGCACGACCCACGTGCACATTCGAGAGGCCGACGGGATCGGCGGGATCATTCGGCTGACCGGGGGCTCGACCGCTGACTTCCCATGTGTCTCGACCGGGTCGCAGGCGACGGCCTCCCCCAAAGCCACGAGACCCTGGCGGCGATGCGGAGCGCTCAGCGCTGCTGGGTGATGCTGGCCGGGGCGGCCGATCGGCGCCCGGTCGAGGCGGGCGGATGCGCCGCGCCCCCGGGCCTAATCGGCGGCGTGAGACGGATCCTTCGCGCGCACCGGCTCCACGTCGTCGAGGGAGGGGACGTAGGCGCACCAGGCGCATCGGCCGGCCTCTGCCCCGCGCGGGGTGTTCGCCTGGGAGCAGAGCGGGCAGACCTCGAGCCGAAGTCCCCCGTCGCAGAGGACGCCGCGCCCACGGCCGCGGAAGGTGATCTCGGCATCCTGGGGAATGGCTTTTGAATCCTGCGTTGTCGCGCCCCATCGCCGGGCTCGCGGCGCATGGCCTGATCGTCCGGCCAGCCGGTGGGCTGGGTTGCGCGAGCGATAGCGGATGCGCCGCGAGGGTGCAAAGGTGGATGCTGCAGCGCATCGCTTCGACGCGCGAAGCATTCTGTGTGACCGTGCCGGAACAGCCGGGGGAACGGGAGACGCGGTGAGACGAAGCCGGAGAAGCGGAGCGTTCATCGATTTTCGGCGTGACGCGAGCGCGGCCGTTTGACATCAACCGTTATGCGCTCCTGGCTTCTCATCCTGCTCGGTCTGGCGGCAACAGCTGCCGTCTGGTTCCTCCTGCCGGTTCAGGACTGGCTCCAGGCCTTCGGCGCCTGGACGGCAGGACTCGGCCCCCTCGGTCCCATCGCCTTCGCGGCCCTCTTCATCCTGGCCACGCTGCTGGTGATCCCGGGCACGCCGCTGACGATCGCGGGCGCACTGGCCTTTGGATGGTGGTCCCTGCCGATCGTCCTCGCAGCGGCGACGATCGGGTCGGTCCTGGCCTTTCTCGCGGCGCGATCCGTCCTGAGGCAGCGCGTCGAGCGCGTCATCGCCCGGCGTCCCGCGATGGTCGTCACGATGGAGGCGGTGGGCGACGGCGGATGGCAGTTGCTGACCCTGATGCGGGTCAGTCCCTTCGTGCCCTTCAATGCGCAGAACTACATCCTCGGCCTGACGCGCGTCCGCATGCGGGACTTCCTCGTCTCGACCCTCCTCGGCATGATCCCCGGGACGATTCTCTGCGTGTATCTCGGCGTGATCGGCCGGACGGCGGCCGACTCGGCCGCCCACTGGATTCCGCTGGGGCTCGGCCTGGCCGCGACCCTCGCCGCCGTCGCGGTGACGCGTCGCCGGGTGCAGGCGAAGCTCGCCGCGCGCGGACTGCATCCGGCTTCGCGAGCCTCCCGGGCGCCCGGCCCCCCCGCGCCGGGGCCACCCCGCCCCGAGGGGCGCTGGCTGCGGCCAGGCCAGACCTGCTGGCGCATCGAGCAGGCCCATCGGGTCGCCGTGCTCCATGACGGCGCCGCGTATTTCGCGGCCGCCCGCAGCGCCATGCTGGCGGCGCGCCACTCCGTCCTGCTGATCGGCTGGAGTTTCGACCCGCGTCTGCGCCTCGCGCCGGATGGCAGCCATGCCCCGGAGGGGGAAACCCTGGCGGACCTCCTCCAGAGCCTGCGCACCTGCCGGCCGGACCTCGCGATCCATCTTCTGATCTGGGACATGCCGTGGCCGCTCTCGGCCGGACGGGACCTGACGCCCGCGGCGGTCCGCGCCCTGCTCGGTCCCGGCATCACGTACCGGGTCGATGCGACGCTGCCCTTCGGCGCCTGCCAGCACCAGAAGATCCTCGTCGTCGACGATGCGATGGCCTTTTGCGGCGGCGGCGACTTCGAGGCCAATCGCTGGGACACGCCGGCCCACCGGGACGGCGATCCGCGCCGGCGCCTCCCGAATGGCGAGGCCTATCCGCCGCGCCACGACATCATGATGGCGGTCGACGGTCCGGCGGCGGCCGCCCTGGGGGACCTTGCGCGCCAACGCTGGCTCGATGCCACCGGCGAGCGGCTGACGCCCCCGCCCACGCGGGACGGCACGCCCTGGCCGGCCACCGTGACCCCGCTCCTCAGGGACATGTCGGTCGCCCTGTCGCGCACCCGGCCCGCCGGCCGGAAGCGCGTGGCTCTGCAAGAGAACGCCGCGTTGTACGCTGCCGCCATCCGGGGCGCCGCCCACGTCATCTACCTGGAGAACCAGTACCTCACATCGCCCCTGATCGGCGACGCGCTGATGGAGCGCCTCGGCGAGGCCGAGGGACCGGAAATCATCATCGTGGTGGCCGAGCGTAGCCCGAACGCCTTCGACCGGCTGACCATGGACAGCGCCCGGCGGGGACTGATCCACAAGCTTCGGGCGGCCGACCGCCACGACCGCCTCCGCATCCTGGCGCCGCATACGCCGGAGGGACGCCCGATCCTCGTGCATTCCAAGGTCGGCATCTTCGACGATCGCCTGGTGCGTGTCGGGTCGACCAATCTCAACAACCGCTCCCTCGGCTACGACAGCGAGTGCGACCTCGCCCTCGAGGTCCTGCCGGTCGAGGACGCGCCCCTCCTGCGATCCGCCATCCTGCGGCTGCGGGACGGCCTGCTGGCGCACCATGCGGGCTGCCCGCGCGATATCTTCGAGGAGGCCGTGCGCCGGCGCGGCTCCCTGCGCGCAGTGCTCGACGACCCCGTCCTGGTGGCGCCCCGCCGGCTCTGCCCGGTGGTGCCCTCACCCCGCGGCGCCCTGGCGCGCGTGGTGGAGTCTTGGCATCTCGGCGACCCCGCGAGCGTGCGCGACGCCTGGCGGCCCTGGCGCCGGACCGGCGCCCTGGATCAGGTCCGGCGGGGCGAGCACCCCGCAGAGGCCCCCGCGACTCAGGCCTCGGGGGCGGCGGCCGGCGTGTCCTGAGGCCGCCGCACCGCCCGCGGCGGCGCGGCGAAATCCAGCGTGGCCAGGAGAGGGAGATGATCGGACGCGCGACGCGCGTCACCGTCGCGCAGCACCGCCACGTGGTCCACCCGGAGGCCGGGGCCGACGAAGACGTGGTCGAGGCGCAACACCGGATAGCGACTGGGGAAGGTTGCGCGCCCCGCCCGGCTGCGCGCGATTGCGCGGGCGTCGCTGAGCCGCGCGGTCAGTTGACGGTAGGCCCGCGACCACGGCGTCGCGTTGAAGTCGCCCGCCAGGACCACCGGTCCCGCCGCCGATGCCGCCGCGAGCCAGTCGGGACCGAGCAGCGCCGCCAGCTGCCCTTTCTGCTCCGCCGCGACGAGGCCGAGATGGGTGTTGAGGACCTGAAGGCGGTGTCCGTCGCACGCGACCTCCACCCACAGGGCGCCCCTCGGCTCGAGACCGGGCCGACCGGCGAGCCCCGGCAGGCCCCCGGCCCTGATGAGGCGGGAGGGATGCCGCGTGAGGATCGCGTCGCCGTAACGCTCCGTCTCGACCCGGAGCGCGGCGTGGAAATGCGCCCGCAGGCCGAGCTGCCGGGCTAGGGCCTGGGCCTGGTCGACGCCGCCGGTCCGGGCACGGCCGAGATCGACCTCCTGCAGCGTGACGATGTCGGCGTGGCTCGACCGGATGGCACGGGCCACGCGCTCCAGGTCGACGCGCCCGTCGGTGCCGCGGCCGTGGCGGATGTTGTAGCTGAGGAGGCGCAAGGGCGGGGCGACCTCCGTCAGGCCGAGGGCTCGGCCAAGCGGGTGCGATGCCGGTCGAGGGCGGCCCGCAATTGCGGCAGGAACGGCGAGTGGCTGTCCCACGGCCTCACCGCCTCCTGCAGCCGCTCCAGGGCCTCGATCTGGGCGGACAGGCCCTGGGCCTGGGAGAGATACGCCCAGATCGCGTCCTCGGCCTCGCCGATCGCGACGGGCTGTTCGGCCAGCAGGAGGCCTTGGAAGCGCTGCAGCGTGTGGTCGAGATCGGCCATGTCGAACTCCCTGGGTCCTCGGTGACGATCGGCCCGGCACGAACCGGGCGCGGTGCACGCCCCGCGCCGAGCCCAGGTACCGGCGCGCCGGCTCCGTCGGGTGCCTGATCGTGAATCATATGGAGCGGCGCCCGCGCTCGGGGAGCGTCGCCCGGGCCCGACTTGAGAATCAGGGCCGTGTCATCCGGATGCACCCGCCGCTGCGTTCCGACCACGCTGGGTTGGGACTTGACCGATTCGTGGCTATTGACCGATTTTTGGGCATGAAATGGCCCGGTCGATGGGCGGTGGCGGGTCCGCGGCTTCGGCGTGGACGGCGCGGAGAACCCGGTTCGGGCTTGGCCCGATCCATGCCAAGGTGTCGGCAGTCGCGTGGGAAGCAGACTCGGAGAGGATAGGTGCCTTGTTGAAGTCCACGGTCAAAGCGTTCGTCTCGGCCACCGCCCTCGCCGCCGTGCTGGGCCTGTCCGCCACCGCCCCGGCCGCCGCCGCGAACGTCTTCCGCTTCGCCTTCCAGGGCGACATCAAGTCCCTCGACCCCTACTCCCTGAAGGAAAGCTTCACCATCGGCATGCACGGGGCGGTCTTCGACTCGCTCATCACGCGCGACAAGGACCTGAAGCTCGCGCCCATGCTGGCGGAATCCTGGGAGAATCCGGAGCCGACGCGCTGGCGCTTCCACCTGCGCAAGGGCGTGAAGTTCCATGACGGCTCGGACTTCACCGCCGACGACGTGATCTTCTCGGCCACCCGCGTGCGGGCGCCGGGCTCGAACTTCACCACCAACGTGCCGTCCGACGCCGAGTGGGTAAAGATCGACGACCACACCGTCGACATGAAGTTGAAGAGCCCCAACCCCATCGCCCTGTACCAGTTCTCGACCTGGTACATCATGTCGAAGTCCTGGGCCGAGAAGAACGGCGCCGTCGCGCCGACCCTGCCGAGCGCCACCTCCACCAGCTACGCCGCCCTGCACGAGAACGGCACCGGGCCGTTCATCATCACCGAGCACCAGCCCGGCGTGCGCACGGTGTTCAAGAAGAACCCGAACTACTGGGGCAAGGTGGAGTCGAACCTCGACGAGGCGGTCTTCACCACCATCCAGAACGACGCCACCCGCGTCGCCGCCCTGATCTCCGGCGAGGTCGACTGGATCGACCCCGTGCCCCTGCAGGACGCCCAGCGCGTCAACGGGAGCGGCACCGCCACGGTGATGGCCGGGCCGGAGCTGCGCACGATCTTCCTCGGCATGGACCAGTCCCGCGACGAACTGAAGGACTCGAACGTCAAGGGCAAGAACCCGTTCAAGGACGTGCGCGTGCGCGAGGCCTTCTACCGGGCCATCGACGAGGAGACGATCGCCAAGCGCGTCATGCGCGGGCAGGCGGCGCCCTCCGCCCTGCTGATCGCGCCGGTGCTCTTCCCTCGCGCCTCCGAGTTCAAGCGGCCGGACTACGACCCGAAGCGCGCCAAGCAGCTCCTCACCGAGGCCGGCTATCCGGACGGCTTCTCGTTGGGCATGGATTGCCCGAACGACCGCTACGTCAACGACGAGGCGATCTGTCAGGCCATGGTCTCGATGCTGGCCCGGGTCGGCGTGAAGGTGAACCTCAACGCGCAGCCCAAGGCCAAGTACTTCGCCAAGGTCCTGGCGCCGGCCTACGACACCTCGTTCTACCTCGTCGGCTGGACCCCCTCCTCCCAGGATTCGCACAACATCCTGTTCGAGATCGCCGGCTGCCGAAACGGCTCCAAGCCCGGCCGCGGCAACTGGAACCTCGGCAATTACTGCAACCCGAAGGTCGACGCGCTCGCCGATTCCGTCGAGGCCGAGAGCGACCAGACCAAGCGCAACGCCGAGATCAAGGAGGGGTTCGACACCATCCAGGCCGATTGGGGCTTCATCCCCCTGCACCAGCAGGCCCTCGCCTGGGGCGTCTCCAAGAAGGTCACCCTGGTCCAGCGGCCGGACAACATGCTGATGCTCTACTGGGTCTCGAAGCAGCCGTGACACCCATGACCGATCTGTTTCAGGATCTGGCACCGACCCGCGTCTCCGCCCGGCGGGGACAGGGCGATCGCATCCGCTGGCGTGTCCGCCGGGATGGCGCGTGGAGCACCCCGTCATTCCGGGGCCGCGCAGCGGAGCCCGGAATCCAGAAACGAAGGTGGCGCGGGACGTCACACCGTCGGCGGTCCCGGATTCCGGGCTCGCCTGCGGCGCCCCGGAATGACGCCGCGCTTCGGTCTGCGATCGCTCGGCGCGCCGGTCTTGGCGATGTGCACGACGGGATCGCCCGCCCATGATCGCCTTCATCCTCCAGCGCCTGCTCCAGTCGGTCGCGGTGCTGTTCGCCGTCGGCCTGATCGCGTTCTCGATGTTCCGCTTCGCCGGCGACCCGGTGATCCAGATCGTGGGCGTCGACACGCCCTATGCCGAGCGCGTCGCCATCCGGAAGGATCTCGGGCTCGACGATCCGGTGGCGGTGCAGTTCCTGCGCTACGCCGGGAACGTCGCCCGGGGCGAGTTCGGCACCTCGTACCAGTTCCGCCAGCCGGTCTCGGCGCTGCTGGCCGAGCGCATGCCCGCCACCCTCGAACTCGCGCTCTGCGCCACGCTGTTCGCCCTCACCGTCGGCATCCTCATGGGGGTCTACTGCGCCCTGCGGCGGGACACCTGGCTCGCCAAGGTCTTTCTGGCCATCTCACTCATCGGCATCAGCCTGCCGACCTTCCTCATCGGCATCCTGCTGATCTTCCTGTTCTCGGTGACGCTGGGCTGGCTGCCCTCGTTCGGGCGCGGCGACACCGTGCGGCTGGGCTGGTGGACGACCGGGTTCCTCACCGCCTCTGGCCTGCGCGCCCTGATCCTGCCCTCGGTCACCCTGGGGCTGTTCCAGATGACCCTGATCATGCGGCTGGTGCGGGCCGAGATGCTGGAGGTGCTGCGCACCGACTACATCCGCTTCGCCCGGGCGCGGGGGCTCACCACCCGCTCGATCCACCTCGGTCACGCCCTGAAGAACACCCTGGTGCCGGTCATCACCATCGCGGGCCTGCAGCTCGGCTCGGTGATCGCCTTCTCGATCATCACCGAGACGGTGTTCCAGTGGCCCGGCATGGGCCTGCTCTTCGTCCAGGCGGTGCAGAATGTCGATATCCCCATCATGGCGGCCTACCTGCTGCTGGTCGCCGCCATCTTCGTCGTCATCAACCTCGTGGTGGACGTGCTCTACACCATCGTCGATCCCCGCCTGCGGCTGTCCACGGGACGGGCCTCATGAGCGCTTCCGTGCAGGACACCCCCCTCCTCCCGCCGGCGCCGGTGAAGCGCTCGGCTCTGGCCCGCTTCCGCGAGTCCGACGTCTATGCCAGCTTCCGCCGCTCGAAGCTGGCGATGGGGGCCTTCGCGGTCACCCTCGTCCTGATCCTCCTGGCGCTCGCCGCCCCCGTGATCTCGCCGCAGAACCCGTACGATCCGGCCCAGCTCGAGCTGATCAACTCGAACCTGCCCCCGCTCTGGTACGCCGACGGCGTCGCGCCCTTCACCCTCGGCACCGACGACCAGGGCCGCGACGTGCTCTCGGCGGTGTTCTACGGCCTCCGCCTCTCCCTCATCGTCGGGCTGCTCGGCGTCGTCGTCTCCGGATTCCTCGGCATCGTGCTCGGGCTGGTGGCGGGCTATTTCGGCGGCTTCGTCGACACCCTCATCATGCGCATCGCCGACGTGCAGCTCACCTTCCCGGCCATCCTCATCGCCCTGGTGGTGGACGGCGTCGCCAAGGCCGCCGTCGGCAGCCAGATGGACACGAACGCCGCCATCGGGCTCATCGTGCTGTCGATCGGGCTGTCGTTCTGGGTGCAGTACGCCCGCACCGTCCGCTCCTCGGTGCTGGTGGAGAAGAACAAGGACTACGTCCAGGCTGGACGGCTGATCGGCCTGTCCTCGCCGGTGATCATGGTGCGGCACGTCCTGCCCAACGTCCTCGGCCCGGTCTTCGTCATCGCCACCATCAACCTCGCACTCGCCATCATCACCGAGGCGACCCTGTCCTTCCTGGGCACCGGCCTGCCCGATTCGATGCCCTCCCTCGGCACCCTGATCCGCACCGGCAACCGCTTCCTGTTCTCCGGCGAGTGGTGGATCGTCGCCTTCCCGGGCCTGGCGCTCGCCGGGCTCGTCCTGGCGATCAACCTGCTGGGCGACTGGCTGCGCGACGCCCTGAACCCGAAACTCCAGTGATCGCGCCGGCATGACACAGCTGCCATGACAGAGCCCGTCCTCTCGGTCCGCAACCTGCGCGTCGCCTTCGCGGGCCGGCGCGGCACCCTTACGGCCATCGACGACGTCTCCTTCGACATCGCGCGGGGCGAGATCCTCGGCGTCGTCGGCGAGTCCGGGGCCGGCAAGTCTGTCACCGGCTCGGCCGTCATCGGCCTCATCGACCCGCCCGGCGGCATCGTCGGCGGTCAGGTCCTGCTCAACGGGGAGCGCATCGACAACCTGCCGCCGGAGGCCCTGCGGCGCATCCGGGGCCGGCGCATCGGCATGATCTTCCAGGACCCGCTCACCAGCCTGAACCCGCTCTACCGGGTCGGCCGGCAGATCGTGGAGACCATCCGCACCCACACCGACCTGTCCGAGAAGGCGGCGCGGACGCGCGCCATCGACCTCCTGGCCGAGGTCGGCATCCCGGCCCCGGAGCGGCGGATCGACGGCTACCCGCACGAGTTCTCCGGCGGGATGCGCCAGCGCGTGGTGATCGCCCTGGCGCTCGCCGCCGAACCGGAGCTCATCATCGCCGACGAGCCGACCACGGCCCTCGACGTTTCGGTCCAGGCCCAGATCATCGCGCTCCTCAAGCGCCTCGGCAGCGAGCGGGGCACCGCCGTCATGCTGGTGACCCACGACATGGGCGTGATCGCGGAGGCGGCCGACCGGGTGGCGGTGATGTATTCCGGCCGGATCGCCGAGATCGGCCCCGTGCGCGACGTGGTGCAGAACCCGCTCCACCCCTACGCCAAGGGCCTGATGGGGGCGATTCCGACCCTGGCCCAGGAGACCGACCGCCTCGCCCAGATCCCCGGATCGATGCCGCGCCTGTCCGACATTCCGCCGGGCTGCGCCTTCAACCCCCGCTGTCCCTCCGTCTTCGGGCGCTGCCGCGTGGAGCGGCCGGACCCGATCCCGGTCGGCGCCCATCGGGTCGCCTGCCACCTCTACGACCGGTCGGAGGCCTCCGCCGCATGAACGCGCCCGTCATGCCTCCGCCCCGGACGGGCGCCCGCGCCCCGGAGGCCCCCTACGTCGCCATCGAGGGCCTGCGCCGCACCTTCGACGTGTCCCGTCCCTGGCTCGCCCGGGTCATCGAGCGCCAGCCCAGGCAGATCCTCCGCGCCGTCGACGGCGTCAGCTTCGAGATCCGGCGCGGCGAGACCTTCGCGCTCGTCGGCGAATCCGGCTCGGGCAAGTCGACGGTGGCCCGCATGGTGGTGGGCCTGCTGCCGCCGAGCGCCGGGGACGTCCGCATCACCGGCGTCTCGATGACCGATCCGCGCGAGGCCGCCGCCCGTCGGCGCCTGCGCCGCCGCATCCAGATGATCTTCCAGGACCCCTACGCCTCGATGAATCCGCGCTGGCGGGTCCGAAAGATCGTCGCCGAGCCGATCCGGGCCTTCAACCTGCTGCAGGGCGAGGTCGCGATCGGGCGCCGCGTCGGGGACCTCCTCGGCCTCGTCGGCCTGCATCCCGACGACGGGGTGAAGTATCCGCACGAATTCTCCGGAGGCCAGCGCCAGCGCATCGCGATCGCGCGGGCGCTGGCCTCCGAGGCGGAGTTCCTGGTGGGCGACGAGCCGACCTCGGCCCTCGACGTCTCGGTCCAGGCCCAGATCCTCAACCTGATGCGCGACCTGCAGGACCGCCTCGGACTCACCTACCTGTTCATCAGCCACAACCTCGCCGTCGTGCGCCACATGGCGAACCGGATCGGCGTGATGTATCTGGGGCGCGTGGTCGAGATCGCAGACGGACGGGAACTCTTCCGTGCTCCGAAACATCCCTACACGCGCATGCTGCTCGATGCGGTACCGGATATCGGGCTCACCGGGCGCAAGCGCATCCCCGTCTCCGGCGAGATCCCGAACCCCATCGATCCCCCCTCGGGCTGCGCCTTCAACCCGCGCTGCCCCTTCGCGAACGAGCGCTGTCGCATCGAGGTCCCGGCCCTGGTCGAGGGTGTGGCCTGCCACGCCTTCCAGGAGCGGCGGCTGCCGGCCTGAGAGCCGGTGGTCCATGCGGGCGCGTTCCAGAGCCAGATCATGAGCACAGCCCCCTCCATCGCCGCCACCGAACCGGCCTCCGGCACGGCTTCGGACGACGATATCCTCGGCCTCGGCGCCGTCGACCTCGCGGCCGCGATCCGCGCCCGGCGCGTCTCCTGCGTCGAGGTCATGACCGCCTGTCTCGACCAGATCGACCGGGTGAACCCGACCGTCAACGCCATCGTGGCCCTGCGCGACCGGGCGGAGCTGATCGCCGCCGCCGGGGAGCGCGATGCCCAGGCCGCGCGCGGCGAATTTCTCGGGCCGCTGCACGGGTTTCCCCACGCGGTGAAGGACATCGACGCGGTGAAGGGCCTGCCCTTCACGCAAGGGTCGCCGATCTTCCGGGACCGGATCGCGGCGGCCGATTCGATCATGGTGAAGCGCCTGCGCAGGGCCGGCGCGATCTTCACCGGCCGGACCAACATGCCGGAATTTGGCCTCGGTTCGCAGACCTTCAACCCGGTCTACGGCGCCACCCGCAACGCCTACGATCCAACCAAGACCTCCGGGGGCTCCAGCGGGGGCGCGGCGGTGGCGGTGGCGCTCCACATGCAGCCCGTCGCCGACGGCAGCGACCATGCTGGCTCCCTGCGCAATCCCCCCGCCTTCAACAACCTGTTCGGCCTGCGCACGGGCTACGGCCGCATCCCCATCGAGACCAAGGACGCCTTCACCCCCGGCCTCGGCGTCTCGGGCGGCATCGGGCGCTCGCCCGCCGACATCGGCCTGCTGCTCTCGGTCCAGGCTGGCTACGACGCGCGGGTGCCCTTCGCGAACACGCAGGACCCGGCGATCTTCGCCGAGGACCTGAAGCGGGACTTCACGAACGCCCGCATCGCGTGGTTCGACGATTTCGGCGGCTACCTGCCCTTCGAGCCCGGCGTGCTCGACCTCGACCGCAGCGCGCTCGCCGCCTTCGAGTCCCTCGGCGCCAAGGTCGAATGGGATCGTCCGCGCTTCGACATGGCCAAGGTCTGGCGTGACTGGCTCACCCTGCGCGCCTGGATGACCGCCTCCAACCTGCGCCCCCTCTACGACGAGCCGGCCTATCGGGCGCTGCTCAAGCCGGAGGCGGTCTGGGAGGTCGAGCGCGGCCTGGCGCTCTCGGCCGATCAGGTCACCGCCGCGCAGGAGGGCCGCACCGCGTGGTACGAGGCCGTGCGGCGGTTCCAGGAGCGCTACGACTTCCTGCTGATGCCCTCGACCCAGGTGTTCCCGTTCGACGTCGAGGAGCGCTGGCCCAAGTCCGTCGGCGGCCGGACCATGGACACCTACCATCGCTGGATGGAGGCGACGATCCCCGTCACCATGAGCGGCCTGCCCGCCCTCAACGTGCCGGCCGGCTTCGACCCCGCCGGGCGCCCCTCCGGCATCCAGATCGTCGGCCCCAACAACGGCGAGCGCGCCTGCCTCCAGCTCGGGGCCGCCTACGATGCCGAGACCCGATGGGTGACCCGGCGCAGGCCCGCGCTGCTGAATCCCTCCTGATTTCCTTCGCGCTCCTCCTTCGAGACCCCCGATGACCGACACGCCCGCGCCGCATCACGGCCGCTACGCCTACAGCGCCCTGCCCGACCGGCCGGTCTACGACTGGCCCGGGGGCAAGCGCCTCGCGGTCTATCTCGCGCTCAACCTCGAGGGCTTCGATTTCGGCCGGGGCCTCGGCGCGGAACTGGCCCCCGGCGGTCCACAGCCGGACGTGCTCAACTACGCCTGGCGCGACTGGGGCAACCGCGTCGGCGCCTGGCGGATCAAGGACACCCTCGACGCGCTGGAGATGCCCGCGAGCGTCCTCGTCAACAGCCGCCTCTACGCCGATTGTCCCGGCCTGATCGAAGCCTTCAGGGCGCGCGGCGACGAGATCGTCGGCCACGGACGCACCAACGCCGAGCGCCAGGGCGACCGGGAGGAGGCCGAGGAGCGCGCCCTCATCGCCGAGGCCACCGCTGTCCTGACGGCCCAGGAAGGTAAGCCGCCGAAGGGCTGGCTCGGGCCCTGGATCTCGCAGAGCCATCGGACGCCGGACCTCCTGGCGGAAGCGGGCTACAGCTACCTCCTCGACTGGTGCCACGACGACCAGCCCACCTGGTTTTCCACCCGCGACGGCGGCCGCATCCTGGCGGTGCCCTACCCCCAGGAACTCAACGACATCCCCGCCATCGTCGCCCGCAAGGAAACCGGCCAGCAATTCGCCGACGCCCTCGTGGAGGCCTTCGACGAGATGCTGGAGCAGGCGCGCACCGCCCCCCTGGTCATGGGCATCGCGCTGCATCCCTACATCGTCGGCCAGCCGCATCGCCTCCGCCCCCTGCGCCGCGCCCTCGCCCATATCGCCGCCCGCCGCGATGAGATCTGGCTGACCACTGCCGGCGGCATCGCGGCCTTCGCGGCGGAGAGCGGTACCGCCCGGTAGCGGGTCGGCGTCGGCCGACTGTTCAGACATCGATCAGACTGGACCGTTTAGACAGGCTGCTCGCGTCCCCGACGCCTGCCCCGAGTCCACTCATGCATGCCGACGCTTTCCTCGCCGCCGCCGAACGCCTGCCGGTCGCCGACCTCGACGCCCTGACCGGCGGCAAGGGCGTCGTCGTGGTGGCGCCTCACCCCGACGACGAGAGCCTCGGCTGCGGCGGCCTCATGGCCGAGGCCCGGGCGCGGGGTCGCGAGGTCCGCGTCGTCATCGTCAGTGACGGCTGTGGCTCGCACACGCACTCGACACTCTATCCGCCGGCAAACCTGCGTGACCTGCGCGAAACGGAGACGGTATACGCCGTTGGTATACTGGGCGTCCCGCCGGAGGCCGTGACCTTCCTCCGCCTGCCCGATGCCGGCGTCCCGAGCGCCGGCCCAACCGCCGAGGCCGCCGCCGCCCGGATCGCCGCCATCGCCCATGAGGCCGATGCCGGAGCCGTCTGCGTCACCTGGGGCCACGATCCCCACTGCGACCACCAGGCCGCCGCCGCCATCGTCCGCCTCGCGCAGGCCCATCTCGGCCCGATCCGAATTTTCGCTTATCCCGTCTGGGGTTGGACCCTGCCCGAGGGTACCGAGGTCGGCCCCGCTCCGACCGGCCTGCGCCTCGACATCGGTGCCCACCGCGCCGCGAAGACCGCCGCGATCGGCGCCCACCGCTCCCAAACCACCGACCTCATCTCCGACGACCCGACGGGCTTTCGCCTGGAGCCGGCCATGGTCGATCGCTTCACCGGCCCCTACGAGATCTTCGTCGCCATGGACACGCCCACCCCGTGATCGCCGACACCACCCTCATCACCCTGAACAAGGGTCGCGACGCCCATCTCGCCCGCCTGCTCGAGGGCGTCGCGCGGGGTCCGCATCCGCAAGCCTGCGTCGTCGTCGAAATGGGTGCCGAGCCCGCCCCCCTACCGGATTACGGCTTCCCGATCCGCCGCATCGTCCTCGACAGCCCCGGTCTGCCGCTGGCCCGCGCCCGAAATGCTGGACGTCGCGCGGCCGAGACCGGACGGCTGGTCTTCCTCGATGTGGACTGCATTCCCTCGGCCGATCTTGTACCGCGCCTCAGCGCCGATCTGGCGGAGGCCGAAGGCCTCATCTGCTGCGAAATCCGATACTTACCGGCCGGAGCCGTCACGGACGGCTGGACCGAAGCCGGGCTTCGGGCCGCAGGACATCCCCATCCCGTCCGCCGCTTTCCCGAACAGGGATTGGCGCGCAGTGACAACCCCGGATTGTTCTGGTCGCTCGCTTTCGGCGTCAGGGCCACCACCTTCGACCGCCTCGGCGGCTTCGACGAGGGCTTCGACGGCTACGGCGCGGAGGATACCGACCTCGCCTTCCGCGCCGATGCCCTCGGGATCCCGGTGCTGTTCAGCGCAGGCGGGCAAGCCTTTCACCAGCACCATGTCGCCTGTGATCCGCCGCTGCAGCACTTCGCCGACATCGTTCGGAACGCGCAGCGCTTTCGGGCGCGACACGGCCTCTGGCCGATGGACGGATGGCTCGATGCCTTCGCCGAGCGCGGACTCATCGACACGCAGTGGCGCGACGACCTCGTCGTTCTGCGCCAACCCGGCGCCGACGAGATCGCCGCCACGCGGCTTCCCGCGGACCGTCCCTTCTGACGGGCTCGGCGCCTAACGGCGCCGAGCGTCGAGGCGATCCGCGAGGTCGCCGATGAAGGCACCGGTGCGGTCGATCACGCCCGGACGCGACAGGCCGCCGATCACCCGCGGATCGAGCCGTTCCGCGGCCGCGATGATCTCCGGCCACGCCGCAGGCTCGGGCCAGAACGCGCAATGCAGTGCCGCGCCCATCGCGGCGAGGGCGCGGGACTTCTCGATCTGCTCGTCGAAAGCGCGCGGTTCGGGAAGGCAGATGAAGCGCTTTCCCGCCGCCGAGACCGCCGAGACAACTCCGTCACCGCCGCCGCCGACCACCAAGTCCGCTCGGGCGATGTAGGTGGCCGGATCGGCGACCCAACCGTGCAGGTGCAGGTTTGCCGGCATAGGCAGCCCCGCCCCGTCGACGGGGCCGAGAACGTGCCAATGCCGATCCGGTACGGCCGTCGCGGCCGCAGCGAGATCCGCGCGCCGACCGCCGGTCCCGCCGCGCCCATAGATGACGAGGATCGATCCATCCGCATCCGTCACTCGGTTCGATGCAGGCTCATCGGAGAGCAATCCGGCGTAGAACGTCTTGGCGCGAACCCATTCCGGCATCTCGGCCGAGTCGAGTTCCGGCGGGAAGAACGCGAGCAGACGCTCAGCGCTGCGGAAGGCCTCGAGATGCGGGGTATCCGTGCGCGTGCCGGCGAGCCGGACGACCAAGGTCGGCACGGACATCAGGCGTGCGAACAGCGCAATTTCCACGGACACGTCAACGACGACCAGCGCAGGATCTGCGGAGGCGATCCACGCTGCGAGCCGGCCCATTCGTGCGCGTACGTTGTCGGCACCGACGGGCGCGTAATGCAGGCCATGCGGCCGCTCGGCCGATCCGTCCCTCCCGTCGAACTCGCGGCCAACCCGATCGTCGGGCAGATCGAGGAGCGATCCCGTTGCGGTAGCGGTGTCGAGATCGGAAAACGTTCCGATCAGCGTCATCGGGCGATCGAGCGCCCGCGCGATCAGGCAGGCACGCTGCCAATGACCGGCGCCCTGGTGGTGGACGTAGTAGCCGACAGGACGCCGGCTCATGCGACCTGTGCGGCACGAGCGGGTTGTGAGTCGACCAGCATCGCTTGAAGGCCCGCCAGGGCCTCATCGAGAGGAACCGGGACCGCTTCGGGGATGCCCTCCCCCAGGCTCGCCTCGATCCGCTCGACCAGTGCGATTCCGTTCGGGCAGGTCTCCCAGCCGATGGTGGCAAGATCGGCTTCGGTCATGCCGAGGGCGCGCAGGGCCGCGGCGGGTCCGGCGGGGTCCGTGAAGCATCGCGCCAGCCTATGGCGTCGCGCGATCAGAGCGCGCCAGTGAGCCGCCGAAGGAAGGCTATAGGTTTCAAGCCCCTGCACGACACGGGTTCGGCGGAGCATCTCGGTCGCCATTCCGCCCGTCACCCGGCCGGTTCTCCGATCGGAGACTGCGATCGATACCCCGGGGCAATGCCTGACGCGCCCGCCATGCCAGCGCACCCGCGCAACCAGGGCATTGTCTTCGCCGCAGGGGAGCATCGGCAACCCACCCACGTGACGATAGAGGTCGGCGCGCAGGGCAAGGCTGGCGGCGACATGATCGCCATGGCGGGGGGCTGGATCGTGGGCGGGCGGGTCGAAGACCTCCTCGAGGTGCCGCACAGCCACCCAGTATTCCTCGATCCGCGCATGGAGCGCGGCAAGACGGGGGTCGGCCGCCGGCGTCTCGCCATGAAGCACGAGGCGTCCACCCACGACCTCGGCGTTTCGCAACGCTCGCAGATTTGCCATCACCCAGTCCGCGGGCGCAACCGCGTCCGCGTCGGTACTAAGGAGGACGCCCTCGGTCACGCCTTCTTGCTCCAACCAAGCAGCGCCGGCATCGAGGGCACGACGCCGCGCGGTGCCGACATGGGCATGGGAAGACGCAATCGTCGCCTCGAGAATCCGTAGGGCGAGGTGCGGAATCTCGGCGTTTCGTTCCAGTCCGTGCAACAGCGCAACGGTGTCATCGGTGCAGTTGTTGGCGAGAACCACGACGCGCAGACACGCGCCATCCCCGGTGCCGTACTGCCGATCGAGAGACCGTATCAGACGCGGCAGCGCATTCGCCTCGTTCCGGGCAGGCACACAAACGACAGCGCGCCCGAGGGAAAGATCCTGCTCAGGCATTGCTGGCACGGGCAGTGATCGCAGTGCTGGCCACTCGCTGGAGCTCGAGTGCGTAGAGGGCCTCGTACTGATCGGTCATGGTGTCGGCATCGAACAATTGCTCCGCCCGACGGCGGCAATCGGCTCGGGAGAGAGTGATGGCCTGCGTCACAGCCCGACCGAGATCGGCGACATCGTCCGCCGCGGCCAGGACCCCGCAGGAGGCATCGAGGATGTCCGGGATCGCGCCACGCCGGAAGGCAGCCACGGGTGTCCCGCAGGCCAAGAATTCGGCGAGCACAAGCCCGAACGGCTCTTCCCACCGCGGCGTACAGAGAGCCACATGGGCTTTCGCGACCTGAGCCGCGAGCGCGTCGTGTCCGAGATGCCCGAGGTAGGTCACGTCGTCGCCCAAGCGTGGAGCAATTTCATTGTCCCAATAGGCTGGATTGGAGCGTGGTCCAGCAAACTTCAGGGGCAGGCCGGCGGCGCGTGCCGCGTCGATGGCCAGATGCGGCCCCTTCTCGGGAACGAGCCGACCCATCCAAATCGCGTGCGGCTCGCCCGCCGGCTTCGCGGCATAGGCAAAAGCCGTGAGATCGATGCCATTGCCGATGACTTGCGGATTGCCGATCAGGTCATGCCATTCTCGAGCGAGGGACGGAGAAACGGCCGCGAAAGTCATATCCCGCGCCCGTGCCCGCACGCCACGGACGAAAGGCTCGAAGGGCGGCGTATGCAGGGCTGTCGCCATCGGAACGGAAAGTTCACCGGCGCGAAGCAGGGGGAGGAAGTGGAGGCTGTTGTTGTGGACGATATCGTACCCACCGGACACGACCGCATCCATGATCCTGGCATAGGCAGAATGTTCCGCGGCATCGATCCGCGCCTCCGAAACATCATCGAACGCGCATCCGGTGGAAGGGCAGATGGCAACCAGCCGGAAATCGCCCCGCGACCCTTCCGAAGCATAGAGCGTGACATCGTGGCCACGGGCCTGGAGTGCTGACGCAAGTAGATGCGTGTGCATCTCCAACCCTCCCGAGAACGGCTGTGCGATCGGGAATTTCAGATGCGCGATGATGGCGATCTTCACAGGATGCAGGACACGATGTTCGAGGAGCGGAAGCGTCGGATTGGCATCATCCACGCCCTAGGTTCCCGCACCACGGGGATGCGAGCTCGGGATACATGGCCATGACGAACCCCAACGTAGCGTGAACAACGGGGAGATTCGTATTTGGTGCACCACCACGTTACCGGACGGGCGGCAGCAAATCTAATGACCGGATTTCCGGCGACTGTGTCGCTTCCTGTGCGGCCCGTTCGGCCCCTCCTTATAAATAGTAGGCGCCAATAGTGCGTCATCTGAGCCCAGGTAAGGAACACAGACCGTCGATGCGCGCGCAAGATCCTTCGGCGCATAGATTGAATTCCGTCCGTCAAAATTGCGCGATCATTCATATATAATTCTATAAATCTTTGAGATACTAGTAAAATAAAATCTTATAATTTCTTTCGAAAATATAAGATCACCAACTTGCGATACAAATAATTGGATTATATTGAATTAAAAAATTACGAATTATTAAAGTCAGAATTTTACTCATTCTAGCACGATTGAGATTTTTCAATTAATTGTTTTATAACACAATATATAAATAAAAGTTGATACCTTTAAAACTTTGAAGATAACTTAATGACGACTTAAGGAAATTATGACGACTGAAAAAATGCTATGCGAAAGCATGCTTATCGAACCTAAGGTTGTTAAGTCTCCACTCATGCCCTCCACGTTGTTCGCCTATCGAATTGATCTGTCCCCGCATCGTTTCTCGTCAGCAATTTACGGCTTGAGAACACTTACTGACCATTATCGTACCGTGCTATTATCGTTAAGTCGTATCATATGACAATTTACAAGCGCGGAGCATTTCCGGCGCGGGTGTCACAGATTGCACTGACTCAACCAACATTGATATCGTGCTTAAAAAATTTGTCGAATACGCGATCGGCAAAAAGAAGCCTTCCGAAGGCAAACTATATCACCAATATCCCATTAGCCATCGGGATACGCAATCAAGGTCGTTGGAGGAAGCCCGCACGTCATGGCGCAAGGAGCCATTTACCTGCTCACTGATCGTCCAGATCGGAGCGCGGCCTTGGAAAAACTCATCAGAACGATCGGACCTTGCGAGGTCATCGCTGCCGGCGACGATCATCCGTCGAACGTCCAGCCGCGCGCAATCGTATCCGATCTGACCTTGAGCCGACGCGAGTCGGTGAGCCGTCTCCGTAGTTTTCTGCACCACGGCAAGGCGACCGATATACCGGTCATCTGTCTCCTTCGATCGACAACTGACTCCGATCTGCGTCAGGCTCGCAACCTCGGCGCAACGATCTGCTTTCCCGCTTATACCGCGCCGCACCTCGTCGTGCAGGCACTTCAGGCGGAGATGAAGACAGCTGAGCCGGATCTCTGCGTACAGCCTGTCCTTCAGAATGTGTCACGCGCCAAGGAAATTCTGAGCGGCCTTTTCGACGGCGTCCGTGGGGGCGGCCCAATCTCTCTGGCGCAGGTCGATGCCGGGCTGGATCCAATCCTCGCTGCAGTAAAGGAAGGCGGCCTAACACGTTGGCTGGAGACCGTCTGGACGCATGACGATGCCACGTACCAGCACTGTCTCCTCGTTGCCGGTGTTGCGGCTCAGTTCGTGTTGCATCTCGGCTTTCGCACCGAGGATCGCGAACATTTCGTGCGGGCCGCCCTTCTGCACGATGTCGGCAAGGCGCAAATCCCGCTGGAGATTCTGAACAAGCCCGGGCGCCTCGATGCCGACGAGATGGTTATCATGCGCCGCCATCCGGTGATCGGTTACGACATCCTACGCCAGAGCGGGTGTGACGCGGCTACCCTCGGCGCCGTCCGCCATCATCATGAGATGCTGGACGGATCCGGCTATCCGGATGGTCTTGTGGGATCGGAGATCAGCGACACCGTCCGGTTGCTGACCATCTGCGACATTTACGCAGCTCTGACGGAGCGCCGCTCTTATAAGAAGCCGATGCCGCCGCTAGACGCACTGGCGATCCTCTCAGGGATGACCGGAAAACTCGAGATGAGCCTGGTGCAGCATTTTGGGAACGCGATGCTGGACCCCGGTTCCCAATCCTGAGAACGCAACGTCGGAACGAGCTGCAAGGCTCTTCCGACGTCGCCCGGTGAGCGGAGCGCTACTCGGCAGCGTCGAGGCGAGGACGTTCGATCGCCGAGCGCTCTCGCTTCACGAGTTCCGCGGTGAGGAACGCCACTTCCAAGGCCTGCTCGGCGTTCAGGCGTGGATCGCAGTAGGTGTGATAGCGATCGCGCAGGTCTTCAGCCGTCAACGCCCGGGCGCCGCCGGTACACTCGGTTACATCCTTGCCAGTCATCTCGAGGTGGATGCCGCCAGCGATGGTCCCTTCGGCACGGTGGACGCCGAAAAAGCCCTCGATTTCCTGCATCACCCGTTCGAACGGACGCGTCTTGAAACCTCCGGCCGAAATGGTGTTGCCATGCATCGGATCGCAGACCCACACCACCTTGCGGCCCTCGCGCGCGATAGCCCGGATTAGGCCGGGAAGGTGGTCTCCGACCTTATCTGCTCCGAAGCGACAGATCAGCGTCAGGCGCCCAGCCTCGTTGGCCGGGTTCAGCTGATCCACAAGTTGGAGCAAACCCTCGGCCGTCATCGACGGACCACACTTGAGTCCGATCGGATTCTTAATGCCGCGCGCATATTCAATGTGCGCGTGATCCGGCTGCCGGGTCCGGTCACCGATCCAGAGCATGTGGCCTGACGTGGCGTACCAGTCGCCGCTCGTCGAATCGACACGGGTAAGTGCCTCTTCGTAGCCCAGGAGCAAGGCTTCGTGGCTGGTGTAGAAATCCGTGGTGCGAACCTCTTGATGCGTCTCCGGATTGATGCCGATGGCCCGCATGAAGTCGAGGGTCTCGGTCATCCGCTCAGCGCAATCGGCGTAGCGCGAGGATTGCGGAGAATCCTTCACGAAGCCGAGCATCCACCGGTGCGAGTTCTCCAAATTGGCATAGCCTCCAGTCGCGAAGGCACGCAGCAGGTTGAGCGTTGCCGCCGATTGGCGATACGCTTCGAGCTGACGGCGCGGGTCGGGCACGCGGGCCTCCTCCGTGAAAGTCAGGCCATTGACGATGTCGCCACGGTAGCTCGGCAGGGTCACGCCGTTCATCGTCTCATTCGGTGAGGAACGAGGCTTCGCGAATTGACCGGCGATCCGCCCCACCTTCACCACGGGCGAGCCGCCCGCGAAGGTGAGTACGAGAGCCATCTGCAGGAATACCCGGAAGAAGTCGCGGATGTTATCGGCCGAATGCTCGTCGAAGCTCTCGGCGCAATCTCCCCCTTGGAGCAGGAACGCCTCGCCGGTCGAGACTCGAGCCAAAGCCGACTTGAGCTTCCGCGCCTCACCTGCAAACACCAGGGGGGGGAAGCTTGCGAGCTGTGACTCGACCGATTCCAGGGCGGTGGCATCCGGATAGGCAGGTACCTGTTGGATCGGCAGGTTTCGCCAGGTCTTCGGTGTCCAACGCTCGGCCATAATCGTCTCCGTTCCGCCTTTCGGTCGGCTCCGCGCGGCGGAGGGCCCCGCGGAGAAGCGCGGCTTATAAAGCGGTTCTTCGGCAGAGGCGAGAGATGCCGGGCCGTAGCTGCTATTCACCCAACGCGCGTGAGTCTGGATTGAAAAGAGCAATCGCCGATTTCGATTGAAATCACGTCCAATCAGTCTCCACCCGAATCGCCGTCTTCGATGGCGATTCCGTGCTCGGACAGGATCCAGAAGATCGCTTCCAGGTCTTCCGCCGTGACATCCCGCGGCGGCAACGCAGCCTCCAAGTCGGCATAGGTCAGGCGACGCTGGCGCAGTGCCTCGGCCTTGGCCAGGAGCACATCGACCACTGCCCGCATGTCCTTCGGCAGTCCGTCATGACTCGGGCTCCGCTCATTCGAAGCCGGATCCAACGCCTGGGCGAGCATCCGGTCGATGATGGTCTGGCGGCGGTCATGGGCGTCGTCGGAGCGGTCCATGCCGTCGATTATGGGTCTGTGGCGCCGGTCGTCGAGGGGACCAGCGGCGGAAATTCGACTTTGCGTCAATCCGCGACGGCGATCGGCGCCCCTTTCCGAATCCGCACTGGGATCGCCTTCGCGGCCGGCGTTTTCGCCTGCTGGTCGTAGTGCCAGAGTGGAATGAGGGCGTTGAGCTCCGGGTAATAGCCACCGACGTTACCTTCCGGGATGCCGTACTTGATCACCCGCAGGCCGTTGACCTCGCGCAGGAACTCATCATCGGCGTCAGCCGAAAGATCCACCATTTCGCCGTCGGCGAGTCCGAGGCGCTCGATGTCTTTGTCGTTCATGAACAGCACCATCCGAGTGCCCTTCACACCACGGAAGCGGTCGTCATAGCCGTAGATCGTCGTGTTGAACTGATCGTTCGAGCGAAGGGTGATCAGATCGAGCACGTCGCGGCGGTTGCTGCGCATGTCAGGGTCGGCCTCCAGGCCGCCCGGAACGGTGAAGTTGGCCTTGCCGGTTTCGGTCTCCCACTTGCGATCACGCGCCGCGACGGGCTTGTGGAGACCTCCGGGCTGAAACATCCGGCCGTTCAGGTCGTGGAAGACATCTGGGTAGGTCGCTTCGATCGCATCCCGAACCTTGGCGTAGTCACCGACCCATTCGTCCCAATCAACCCTCGGGTTCGGCGGCAGCAATGCCTTCGCCATCTCAGCAACGATCCACGGCTCGGAGCGCACCTGATCGCTGACCGGCTTGGTTTGTCCGCGGGATCCGTGGAAGCAGGAGGTCGAATCCTCCATCGAGACCGCCTGTGGGCCGCTAGCCTGCTCGTCGACCTCGATCCGGCCGAGGCAGGGCAAGATGTAGGACACGGCACCATGAACCAGGTGCGAGCGATTCAGTTTGGTCGAGATCTGCACCGACAGGGGCAGCGCGCGCCAAGCTTTCTCCATCCGGACGGTATCGGGCACGGCGCGGATGAAGTTGCCGCCAAGACCGATGAAGGCCTTCACCTCACCGGCAATGATACCCTCGCAGGCCTCGACGGTGTTGCAACCCTTTTCCCGCGGCGGCTCGAAGTCGTAGAGTTCCTTGAGTTTGTCGAGGGGTGCCAGCTCCGGCTTCTCCGTGATGCCGACGGTGCGCTGACCCTGGACGTTGGAATGTCCACGGACCGGACAGAGCCCGGCCCCGGGGCGACCGACATTGCCGCGCAGAAGCATGAGATTCACGAGCATCTGTACGCCCTCGGTCCCACGGCGGTGCTGGGTCAGGCCCATGCCGTAGACCGCAACGACCGAACGGGCCCGCGCATAGACCGTCGCCGCCGCCTCCAGCGCCTCCCGGGTGAGCCCCGAGCGCGTCTCGATATCCGCCCATGACTGCGAATCGCAGAATGCGACGAACTCCCGGAAACCGTGGGTGTGCTCAGCGATGAAATCGACGTCGAGGATACGCGGGCGGCCGACCTCCATCGCCTCGCGGTCGGCGGCAATCAAGACCTTGCACATGCCGGTGATCGCCGCGAGGTCTCCGCCCGCCCTCACCTGATGGTACTGCGTCGAGATTTCGGTGGAGCTGCGCGTTAGCATCTCGGTCGGCGATTGCGGGTTCGTGAAGCGCTCCAGGCCGCGCTCCCGCAGTGGGTTAAATGTGACGATTGGAACGCGCCGCTTTCGTGCCTCTTGGAGAGGGTGGAGCATGCGGGGTGCATTCGAACCGACGTTCTGTCCGAAGAACAGGATCAGATCGGTCGATTCGAAATCTTCCAGGATCGTGGTCCCGACAGGAGATCCGATCGATGATTTGAGTCCGACCGAGGTCGGCTCATGGCACATATTCGAAGAGTCGGGCAGGTTGTTGGTGCCATGCATCCGCGCCATCAGCGCGTACATGTATGAAGTCTCTAGCGAAGCGCGGCCAGAGGTGTAGTAGACCGCGGCGTTCGGATCGAGGGCGCGCAGCTCGCGTCCGATCTCCGCGAAAGCCTCTTCCCACGACACCGTCACGTACCGGTCGCTGCCGGGGTCATAGCGGAGCGGATGGGTCAGGCGTCCCTTTTCCTCGAGGGCGTAGTCCGTCCAGCTCAGCAGTTCCTTCACGGTGTGGCGCTGGAAGAAGTCGGGTCCGATCCGCTTGGCGGTCTGCTCCCAGACCGTGGCCTTTGCCCCGTTCTCACAGTACTCGAAGGTGTTGGGCTTAGCCGGCTTCGACCAGGCACACGAGACGCACATGAAGCCGTCCGGCTTGTTCTGCTTCATCAGCAGCGCCGCGCCGGAGACTGGGATCTGTTCCCGCGTCAGGATTTCCGCGAGGGAACCCGCAGAACCCCAGCCTCCCGCAGGCCCGTCATACGGTTCGATCTTGGGTTCGGCCATCGGTTCGGTCATGCGCGTATCCCGACATCTTGGGTGTCAGGACAGCAATGATGCGTAGACCCGGCGTGTTCCGGACTGCGACGGCGAGACGTCGCAATCTAGTCCGGCATCATCTTCAGCGCGGCAGGATGCTCGCGCCCATCAGGGCCTCGTCGATGGAACGCGCCGCCTGACGCCCCTCGCGGATGGCCCAGACCACGAGGGACTGACCGCGGCGCATATCGCCCGCTGTGTAGATCTTCTCGTTCGACGTCCGGTAGTCAAGCTCGTTCGCCGTCACGTTCCCACGCTTGTCCATGACGACGCCGGACTCTTCCAGCAGGCCCTTCCGGACCGAGCCGGCAAAGCCGATCGCCAGGAACACGAGGTCGGCGGGTAGCGTGAACTCACCGCCCGGGATCGGCTGACGCTTCTCATCAACGCGGGTGCAGACGACGCCGGTGAGCTTGCCCTTCTTTCCCTCCAGCCGGAGCGTCGCGGCCTGGAACTCGCGCTCGGCGCCCTCGGCCTGGCTGGAAGAGGTCCGCATCTTGGTCGGCCAGTACGGCCAGACCGAGAGCTTGTCCTCGCGCTCCGGTGGGCGAGGCCGGATATCGAGCTGCGTCACCGACAAGGCGCCCTGACGGAACGAGGTGCCGACGCAATCCGAAGCGGTGTCGCCACCACCGATGACGACGACGTTCTTGGCGGTGGCAAGGATGGGAGCCTCGCCGTTCCCCGGCATCGGCTCGGCACCGACGCGGCGGTTGGACTGCACCAGGAATGGCATGGCGTAGTGGACGCCCTCCAAATCCTGGCCGGGCAACTGCGGATTACGCGGGTCCTCGGCACCAGCGGCGAACAGCACTGCGTCGAATTCGGCGGTGAGTTCATCGAGCGGCTTGTTGATTCCGACATTGACGCCGTAATGAAAGTGAACGCCCTCACCCTCCATCTGCTTCACGCGCCGGTCGATGTGGCGCTTCTCCATCTTGAAGTCGGGGATGCCGTAGCGGAGCAGGCCGCCGGCCTTGGGCTCGCGCTCGAAGACGTGGACCTCGTGCCCGACACGGGCGAGTTGCTGCGCAGCTGCGAGCCCTGCAGGGCCGGAGCCGATGATCGCGACTTTCTTTCCGGTCTGATGATCGGCGGGCTCAGGCTTGACCCAGCCGTTGTTCCAGGCGCGGTCCGCGATCGCCTGCTCGATGGTCTTGATCGCCACCGGCTGATTCTCGAGGTTCAGCGTGCACGCCTCCTCGCAGGGCGCTGGGCAGATGCGGCCGGTAAATTCAGGAAAGTTGTTGGTTGAATGGAGGTTGCGTGCCGCTTCTTCCCAGTCGGACTGGTAGACGAGTTCGTTCCAGTCCGGGATCTGATTATGAACCGGGCAGCCCGTCGGACCGTGGCAGAACGGGATGCCACAATCCATGCAACGAGCCGCCTGCTTCTTGAGATCGTGTTCGTCGAGCGGCAGCGTGAACTCGCGGAAGTGGCGCACGCGATCGGCGGCGAGCTGATACTTCTGCTCCTGCCGGTCGAATTCGAGGAAACCCGTGACCTTGCCCATCGTCTGACCGTCTTTCGCG
This sequence comes from Methylobacterium sp. Leaf111, assembly GCF_001423285.1. Classification (NCBI taxonomy): domain Bacteria; kingdom Pseudomonadati; phylum Pseudomonadota; class Alphaproteobacteria; order Hyphomicrobiales; family Methylobacteriaceae; genus Methylobacterium; species Methylobacterium sp. Leaf111. The sequence goes on from NZ_LMNE01000001.1 coordinate 41,280, forward strand.
AGTCTGTCTGATCCGTCGCGCGGAAGGCGGCCTCGATGGCCTATTCCGCTGTCACCCGGCAGAACGGCCTCTCACCGCCCTGCCTCATGCGTCAGCCATCTCAAGGGGCTGACCCGTGCGGTTCCCAGTTCGTCAACGAACCGGGAACCGTCTCGATAGAATTTCGGTCGCGCAGCGCCTACTCGGCCGCCACCGGCATCCGCGCCATTTCCATTTCGCGCAGGGCTCGCCGGTACTCCACCGGCATCACCTTGACGAACTTGGTGCGGTAGCCGGCCCAATCATCGAGGATCGCCTTGGCACGCGGGGAGCCCGTGTACTTCAGGTGATTGGTGATGAGTTGAGACAGGCGTTCCTCGTCGTGGCCCGACATATCGGCCAGGATGTCGACACGGCCCTTCGTTTCCAAGTCGCCGTCCTGGTGGAATCGACGCATGAGGTCGTCCTCCTCCTCGACGGGTTCGAGATCGACCATAGACAGGTTGCAACGGGCCGAGAACGAGCCGTCCTCGTCAAGGACGTAGGCAATGCCACCCGACATGCCCGCCGCGAAGTTGCGTCCGGTTTCGCCGATCGACACCACCACGCCGCCGGTCATGTACTCGCAGCCGTGGTCGCCCATGCCCTCGACCACCGCGATGGCGCCCGAATTGCGGACGGCGAAGCGCTCACCGGCCGAACCGCGAATGTAGGCCTCGCCCGCGATCGCCCCGTAAAGGACCGTGTTGCCGGCCATGATGGTGTGCGAGCCCGGCGCCCGCAGGGCGTCGGAGGGGCGGATGATCAGCTTGCCACCGGACAGGCCCTTGCCGACGTAATCGTTGGCGTGGCCGGTGAGTACCAACGTGACACCCGCCGCGAGCCAGGCGCCGAAGCTCTGGCCGGCTGTTCCGGACAGCTCCAACCGGATAGTGTCGTCGGGCAGACCCTCGTGGCCGTACCGCTTGGCCACGACTCCGGAAAGCATGGCGCCGGCCGTACGATCCGAGTTTTTGATCTCCTCCCGCACCACTACAGGCTCGCCGCCGTCAAGGGCCGATTGCGCACCGGCGATCAGGCGTCGGTCGAGCACCGTATCGATCGGATGCTTCTGCTTCTCCGTGTGCCGGATCGCGACGTGCTCGGGCACTTCCGGGCGGTGGAACAGCTTCGAGAAGTCGAGACCGCGCGCCTTCCAGTGATTGATCACCTCCAGCGTGTCGAGGAGGTCGGCTCGGCCGATCAGGTCCTCGATCTTTGTGAAGCCCATGGACGCCATCAACTCCCGCAGCTCCTCGGCCACGAAGAAGAAGTAGTTGATCACGTGTTCGGGCGTCCCCTTGAAGCGTTTGCGCAGAACGGGATCCTGCGTTGCCACGCCCACCGGGCAGGTGTTCAGGTGGCACTTGCGCATCATGATGCAGCCGGCCGCGATCAGCGGCGCGGTCGAGAAGCCAAACTGGTCGGCCCCAAGCAGGGCCGCGACCAACACGTCGCGGCCCGTGCGGATGCCACCGTCGGCCTGAAGGACGACGCGCCCGCGCAGGTGGCTCAGCACCAGGGTCTGCTGGGTCTCGGCCAGACCCGTTTCCCAGGGGCCGCCCGCGTGCTTGATCGAGGTCAGCGGGGCCGCACCAGTGCCGCCGTCGAAGCCCGAGATCGTGATGTGATCGGCGCGCGCCTTGGCGACGCCGGTCGCGACTGTTCCGACGCCGACCTCGGAGACGAGCTTCACCGAGACGTCGGCCTCGGGATTCACGTTCTTCAGGTCGAAGATCAACTGCGCCAGATCCTCGATCGAATAGATGTCGTGATGCGGAGGCGGCGAGATCAGGCCGACGCCGGGGGTGGCGTAGCGGACCTTGGCAATCTTGGCATCGACCTTGTGGCCGGGCAGCTGGCCGCCCTCGCCCGGCTTGGCACCCTGCGCAACCTTGATCTGCATCATGTCGGAATTGACGAGATATTCCGTCGTAACGCCAAAGCGCCCGGAAGCGACCTGCTTGATGGCCGAGCGGCGCGAGCGCCCGTCCGCCATCGGCTTGAAGCGCTCGACCTCCTCGCCGCCCTCGCCCGAATTTGAGCGACCGCCGAACGAGTTCACCGCGATTGCCAGTGTCTCATGCGCCTCCTTCGAGATCGAGCCGTAGGACATGGCGCCTGTCGCGAACCGCTTGACGATATCGGCCGCGGGCTCGACCTGATCGACGTCGACCGGCGCCCGACCGATCTCGGCCGCCTGCTTGATGCGGAACAGCCCGCGGATCGTCTTAAGATGGTTCTCCTGCTCGTTCACCAGCCGCGCATATTCCCGGTAGCGCTCCGGCAGGCCGAGGCGCACGGCATGCTGCAGCGTCGCGACCGAATCGGGCGTCCAGGTGTGGCTCTCACCGCGCAGGCGATAGGCGTATTCACCACCGACATCGAGGGCAGTCCGATAGATCGGGGAGTCGCCGAAAGCATCGGCGTGACGCCGCGCGGTCTCCTGTGCAACCTCGGCCATGCCGATGCCCTCGATCGTCGTCGCGGTTCCGAAGAAGTCCCGCTCGACGAAAGCGGAATTCAGACCGATCGCGTCAAAGATCTGCGCACCGCAATAGGACTGATAGGTCGAGATGCCCATCTTGGACATGACCTTGAGCAGGCCCTTATCGATCGACTTGATGTAGCGGTAGACGATCTCGTCCGGCGTCAGGTCCGGCGGGAACTCGTCCTTCATCGCGATCAACGTCTCGAAGGCGAGATAGGGGTTGATCGCCTCGGCGCCGTAACCGGCGAGGCAAGCGAAGTGATGTACCTCGCGTGGCTCCCCCGACTCGACCACGAGGCCGACGGAAGTACGCAGTCCCTTGCGGATCAAGTAATTGTGCACGGCAGCAGTCGCGAGGAGCGCCGGAATTGCGATGCGATCCGGCCCGACGCCCCGATCCGACAGGATGATGATGTTGTAGCCGCCGCGCACCGCGACCTCGGCCCGATCGCACAGGCGATCGACCGCGCCCTCCATGGCCGCCGCACCGGTTTCGGCCGGGAAGGTTATGTCCAGGGTCTTGGTGTCGAACCGGTCCTCGAAATGGGAAATCGAGCGGATCTTCTCGAGGTCGCCGTTGGTCAGGATCGGCTGGCGAACCTCAAGGCGCTTCTTGCGGGAGGCGCCCTCCATGTCGAGCAGGTTCGGGCGCGGGCCGATGAACGAGACGAGGCTCATCACCGCTTCCTCGCGGATCGGGTCGATCGGCGGGTTCGTCACCTGCGCGAAGTTCTGCTTAAAATAGGAGTAGAGCGACTTCGGCTTGTCGGACAGCGCCGAGAGCGGTGTGTCGGTGCCCATGGAGCCGACGGCCTCCTGGCCGGTGACAGCCATGGGCGCCATGAGAAGCTTGAGGTCTTCCTGGCTGTAGCCGAAGGCCTGCTGGCGATCGAGGAGCGACACATCCGAACGCGAGGCCCGCGGGATCACGGGCTTCAGGTCCTCAAGGACGATTTGGGTGTTCTTGACCCACTCGGCGTAGGGGTGCGCGGCAGCGAGCTCGCTCTTGATCTCCTCATCGGAGACGATGCGGCCCTTCTCCAGGTCGATGAGCAGCATCCGCCCGGGCTGCAGGCGCCAGGATTCGACGATCTTCTCATCCGGGATCGGGAGCACGCCCATCTCGGACGCCAGCACCACGAGGCCGTCGTCGGTGACGAGGTAGCGCGCCGGTCGAAGGCCGTTGCGATCGAGGGTCGCGCCGATCTGGCGGCCATCGGTGAAGCAGACGGCAGCCGGACCGTCCCACGGCTCCATCAGGGCGGCGTGATACTCGTAGAATGCACGGCGTTCCTCGCTCATCAGCGGATTGCCGGCCCAGGCTTCCGGGATGAGCATCATCATCGCGTGGGCCAGCGAATACCCACCCTGGACGAGGAATTCGAGGGCGTTGTCGAAGCACGCGGTGTCGGACTGGCCCTCATAGGAGATCGGCCAGAGCTTCGAGATGTCGTTGCCGAATAGCTCCGAATCGACGCTCGCCTGGCGCGCCGCCATCCAATTGACGTTGCCGCGCAATGTGTTGATCTCGCCGTTATGGGCGACCATCCGGTAGGGGTGCGACAGGCGCCAGGTCGGGAAGGTGTTGGTGGCGAAGCGCTGGTGCACCAGAGCGAGGCCCGAAACGAAGCGCTCGTCCTGCAGGTCGCGATAGTATTCGCCGAGCTGATCGACCAGAACCATGCCCTTGTAGACGATGGTACGGGTCGAGAGGGACACGGGATAGTAGGTGTTCGCGCGCTCGTCCTTCAGGCCATAGACCTTGTTCGAAATCACCTTGCGAGCGGTGAACAGTCGACGTTCGAAAGCGTCCTCGTCCGACACCGTGGCAGGACGGCCGATGAAGATCTGCCGGTGGCAGGGCTCTGTCTCCTTGACCGTCACGCCGAGGTCGCTCGGATCGACCGGCACATCGCGCCAGCCGAGGAAGGGCAGTCCCTCGTCGGCCAGGGCCTTCTCGACGATCTCCTCGACGAGGCGACGGGCCTCGGAATCCTTCGGCATGAAGAACTGGCCGACCCCGTAATGTCCGGGCTCGGGTAAGGTGATACCGAGTGCCTCGACCTCAGCCTTGAAGAATGCGTGCGGAATCTGAACCAGTATACCGCACCCGTCGCCCATCTTCGGATCGGCGCCTACGGCACCCCGATGATCAAGGTTCTTCAGGATTTGGAGGCCTTGCTGAACGATGGCATGCGTCCGCCGGTCGTGCATGTCGGCGACGAAGCCCACGCCGCAGGCGTCGCTCTCGCGAGCCGGGTCGTAAAGCCCCTGAACTTTCGGCAGAGCCCAGTCGCGCACGATCAGCGGCGCGGTCCCCTCGCGGGTGGCGGGAACCGACGCCTGCAGCGCCCCGAACTCAGAAGATGCGACCACGTCCACCATCTCTCGCCTCCGACCTGCCCGCAAGCGAGCATGTTTCATGCCCAGAGCCCGAGGGGCTTCCGGGTTTGTCTCTCGACAGCGTCGGCTCTGGGCGGGTTCTTCGGTCAGGAAGCGCCCGCAACTCGCGGGCTCGACGCCGGCTTGGTTTCAAGCCGTGCGGGCCCGGATCGCCGCGATGGCGACCGGCTTCGAATCTCGTTTGGTCGCCGGCAACGTCACCTGAGCGAGATCCTCACAGCCATCCCGACAGATACCCTGCCGAGAATGGGACAGCGTTACTGTCCTACCGGTGGAAAGTGACAGATTTTAACCGCTCCAGCAAGGGCGTGTCCGGTGGCTCACTGCGGTTTTCCGGCGCATGGTTCCCTCCCGCCGCGAGCTTTCTCGCCGCAGGCCCACGGGTGATCGGAACGAGCCAGATCCGTTGACGCCGAACCCACGGTGGCAGCCTCGCAATCTCGCCCCATTCGGCCTGTTTACACGGCGTGCCGAGCACAAGCGGCGTGCGGGGATTGTCTCGAATCCCGGCGGACCTTGGAGCGGAGGACCTGCGACAACAGCAGGCCTCCGCACCGACATCTCTCTGGATCTCACAGCGATGTTTTCGTCTCGCAGGAAGCCCATGCGTGCATCCCCCTCATCCCGCGCCTTGTCGGCCGGCATCCTGGCCGGTGTCATGACGCTTTCAGCCGCGCCTGCTGCCCAGGCGCAATACGCCTACGAGCCTGACCTCCTTCTACCGCCCCGTGCCGTCGTGTGGCGGCTGAATGACCGCGGATTCACCGACGTCACGCGTCCACGCTTCGATGGGCAGGCGTATATCCTAGAGGCATCGAATCCTTATGGTGATCGCCTCCGGCTCTTCGTCGATGCGCGCGACGGTCGAATCATTGGACGCCATCGGCTGGACGTAGCGCCCTACGCACCTCCGCGGATCATGCGCCGTGCACCCGGCTATGGCTGGACCGAAGACGACGAGGCGATCCGTCAGCCGATCCGGCAAGCCGAAAGAATCATACCGCCCGCGGACATCCCCTTCCCGCAGGATCAGGCTCGCCGTGCGCGCCCCGCTCCGGCGGGCCTTACGGACCTTGCGAATCGATCGGAAACCGGATCGCGGACCGTTCAGCCGGCGCCGCCCGGACCTGCCGATCGGAATCCCATGGGCCTGAACCCCGATGCTCGCGGGGCAGACGCAAAGCCGAAGTCCGAGACACCTCGAAAAGTCGTCCGCCTCACCCCAACGGTCAAAGCGGGTTCGCCTGTTGTCACACCCGGGGCGCCGAAGCTGTCCGATGTGCCCCCTGCCGGATCAAAGGCCGACGCTGCCCCCGCCGCCGTAAACGCCGCGGTCTCATCTCCGAAGGTCGATGGACCGGCCGCCGCCATGACGCCGGCCTCGGTGCAGCCGCCTCCGGTGCCGAAGCCGATGGCACAGAACTGGAAGGACGTGCCGGCGGACGCCAAGCGACCGGTCCGGGTGATCGGTGGCGCGACGATCGTGCCAGGTACCACGAAGGAACCGGAGAAGGACTGAAGTCAGCGCTGCAGGTAATGAGACGCGAAGGACCGCGTGGTCCTTCGCATTTGACGATTCCGGAATTGGATCAGCCGGCGTCGCTGGCCCCTGCACCCTGCAAATGCGGGTCGCGGGTGGCGGCACGAACGGGGCTATCGGCAGCCGGGGTGTCCTGAAGGGCCCTGAGCGCGAGGGGATCGAGGCCACTGTCCGGATCGAGTCCACAGGCCTCGAGGGCTCTGCGCATCTTCGGCGTCCAGAACGCCACGATGTGTTTGTGAATGCCGGCCACGGCCTCCTCGTCCGGATAGGACCGGAAGAAGGTGGCGATCTGATTGGCCATGCGGACCAGTTTTTCGTCGGACGTCAGGGCGCTCATCGGTACGAAAACTCTGTCGAGGGAACGGGAATCGCGTGGCGTCAGGGCTGCGCGGGCAAGTCGAGACGTTCGCGTCCAGTGAAGACCGTCAGGGTATCTGAGCGGGCGATGGCGCAGAGCGTCATACCGTGAAGACGCGCCCGGTCGATCGCCAGCGAAGTCGGGGCAGAGATTGCCACCAGCACCGTCACGCCGAGGCTCGCCGCCTTCTCGACCATCTCGAAGGAACAGCGGCTGGTGATGACGACGAATCCATCGGCCGGGTCGGTCTTGCGCTGGATCAAGGCGCCGATCAGCTTGTCGAGGCCGTTGTGCCGCCCGACATCCTCGCGCAGCGCCCCTAAGCTTCCATCGAGATTCGCCCAGGCCGCGGCATGGACCGCCCGCGTCTCGGCGTTCAACACTTGCGCGTCGCCCATGGCCATCAGAGCCCGCTGGATCGCCGCGATGGTGACCCGGCTGGCGCCGTGCAGAGGCGCGTCGGTCTTCGGCAGTGACGCGAGATCGTCGATTCCGCAGACGCCGCAGCCGGTACGCCCCGACATGGCGCGCTTACGCGAGAGGTGTTCCCGCAGGCGCCCGGGCACGAGATCGACGAGAAGGCGCATGCCGCCCGCCGTCGTATCCGCCTCGACCTGAACCGACCGGATCTCGTCGGCGGTGGCGATGATGCCCTCCGTCAAGCTGAACCCGTAGGCGAAGTCCACGAGATCTGCCGGCGTCGTCATCATCACGGCGTAAGGCACCGCGCCGTAGATCAGGTTGACCGGCATCTCGACCGCAAGGGGCCGGGTGCCGCTCCGTGGCTCCTGGTCATCGTAGGCGACGACCAGGGTCGGGACGCGCCGAGCGGTCTCGACCGCCGGATGATCCTCGTTCGCCGTCAGGCTGGTCTGGTCACTCGGCCGCATTCAACTGTGTCGCAATCCGGGTCAACGAGAAATCCTCCTCGAAGAACCGCGCCTGCCAGTCGGAGGGGCGGTTCGTCCGCCGGATCTGCACCGCCGTGACCTTGTACTCGGGGCAGTTGGTGGCCCAGTCCGAGTAGTCGGTGGTGATCACGTTGGCGCCGGTCTTGGCGTGGTGGAAGGTCGTATACACCACGCCGGGCTGCATGCGCTCGGACACGATGGCCTTCAGGGCAATGTCGCCGGAGCGACTTTCCAGCGCAACGAGGTCTCCGTCGACGATCCCGCGCACCTCCGCGTCGAAGGGGTGGATCTCGAGCACGTCTTCCTCGTGCCAGCGCGAGTTCTCCGTACGACGGGTCTGCGCGCCGACGTTGTACTGCGACAGGATGCGGCCCGTGGTCAAGATGAGCGGGAAGCGCGGGCCCGTACGCTCCTCGGTGGGCACGTACTCGGTGATCATGAACTTTCCGAGACCGCGCACGAAGCGGTCCACGTGCATCATCGGCGTGCCCTTCGGGGCGGCCTCGTTGCACGGCCACTGGATCGAGCCGAGTTCGTCGAGCTTGGCGAAGCTCACGCCGGAGAAACTTGGCGTCAGGGATGCGATCTCATCCATGATCTCGCTCGGATGGCTGTAGTTCATGGGATAGCCGAGGGCGTTGGACAGCAGCATCGTGCCCTCCCAGTCGCCGACGCCAGAGAGCGGCGGCATCACCTTGCGCACGCGGGAGATGCGGCGCTCGGCATTGGTGAAGGTGCCGTCTTTCTCGAGGAAAGAAGCGCCGGGTAGGAAGACGTGGGCGTACTTCGCTGTCTCGTTGAGGAAGATGTCCTGGATGACGATGCATTCCATCGCCATCAGCCCGGCGGTCACGTGGTGCGTATCAGGATCCGATTGGGCGATGTCCTCGCCCTGAATGTACATGCCCTTGAAAGCACCATCGACGGCCTCGTCGAGCATATTTGTGATGCGTAGGCCCGGGTTCTGGTCCAACGACACGCCCCAGAGCGACTCGAAGGTCTCGCGGGTGGCGTCGTCGGAGACGTGGCGGTAGCCAGGCAGCTCGTGCGGGAAGGAGCCCATGTCGCAGGAGCCCTGGACGTTGTTCTGGCCGCGCAGCGGGTTCACGCCGGCACCCAGCATGCCAATGTTGCCGGTGGCCATAGCGAGGTTGGCCATGCCCATGACCATGGTCGAGCCCTGGCTGTGCTCGGTAACACCGAGGCCGTAATAGATGCCGGCGGCACCGCCCTTGGCGTAGAGCCGCGCAGCGGCACGCAGCTCGGTCGGATCGATGCCCGTGTAGGTCGCCTGCGCCTCGGGAGAATGGCGCTCGTCGGCAACGAAGCGCGCCCAGGCTTCGAAGTCGCCGAGGTCACAACGCTCGCGGACATAAGCTTCGTCGACGAGGCCTTCCGTGACGATGACATGCGCCATCGAATTGATGAAGGCGACGTTCGAACCCGGCTTCAACGGCAGATGATGGTCGGCCTGGATGTGGGGCGACTTCACGAGGTCGATCTTGCGCGGATCGGCGACGATGAGCTTCGCGCCTTCGCGCAGGCGCTTCTTCATGCGGGACGCTAAGACGGGGTGGCCATCCGTTGGGTTCGCGCCGATGACCAGGATCACGTCGGAATGTGCCACGGACGCGAAGTCCTGCGTGCCGGCCGAGGTGCCGAGCGTCGACATCAGCCCGTAGCCGGTCGGCGAGTGGCAGACGCGGGCGCAGGTGTCGACGTTGTTGTTGCCGAAGGCGGCGCGCACGAGCTTCTGGACGAGGTAAGCCTCCTCGTTGGTGCACCGGGACGACGTGATGCCGCCGACCGAATCCTTGCCATACTTGGCCTGGATGCGCTTGAACTCGGACGCTGCTCGGTCGATCGCGACCTCCCAGGAGACTTCCTGCCAGGGGTCCGTGATCTTGTCGCGGATCATCGGTTTGGTGATGCGGTCCTTGTGGGTGGCGTAGCCATAAGCGAACCGGCCCTTCACGCAGGAATGGCCCTCATTCGCCTTGCCACCCTTGTAGGGCACCATGCGGACGATCCGGGTGCCTTGCATCTCGGCCTTGAACGAGCAGCCGACGCCACAATAGGCACAGGTGGTGATCTCCGAATGGTCCGGCTGACCGTACTCGATGATCGACTTTTCCTGCAGGGTCGCGGTCGGGCAGGCCTGGACGCAGGCGCCGCACGACACGCACTCGGAGTTGAAGAAGTCGGTCGGGCCGGCAGCGACGCGGCTGTCGAAGCCTCGACCGGAGATGGTCAGCGCGAAGGTCCCCTGCGTCTCCTCGCAGGCGCGGACGCAGCGATTGCAGACGATGCACTTCGACGGATCGTAGGTGAAGTACGGGTTCGACGCGTCCTTCGCTAGGTACTGCTCGGAGGTCGGTTTGACGTGATTGGCGCCGTCATAGCCGTAGCGTACGTCGCGCAGGCCCACCGCGCCCGCCATGTCCTGCAACTCGCAGTCGCCGTTGGCTGCGCAGGTCAGGCAGTCGAGGGGGTGATCGGAGATGTAGAGCTCCATCACGCCCTTGCGGAGCTTGGCGAGCTTGTCCGTCTGGGTCGAGACGACCATGCCGTTCTCGGCAGGCGTCGTGCAGGAAGCGGGCGTGCCGCGACGTCCCTCGATCTCAACGAGGCAGAGACGGCAGGAACCGAAAGCCTCCAGCGAGTCTGTGGCGCAGAGCTTGGGGATCTGCGTGCCGGCATGCATGGCGGCGGCCATCACCGACGTGCCCGCGGGCACCGTCACGTTCATGCCGTCGATGGTGAGCGTGACGGTCTGCTCGTTCACCCGGATCGGGGTGCCGTAGTCGATCTCTTTGATGAGGGCCATGGATCGCGCCTCCTTATTCAGCTGCGACGGACATCGGTCCGCGCTGCTGGAAATCTTCGGGGAAGTGGGTGATGGCGCTCATGACGGGCATCGGCGTCAGACCGCCCATGGCGCACAGCGAACCGTCGGTCATCACGTCGCAGAGGTCGGCGACTACGGCGAGATTTTCGGTCGGCCGGATCCCGGCGATGACCTTGTCCATGGTCTCGACGCCGCGGGTTGCGCCGATGCGACAGGGTGTGCACTTGCCACAGGATTCCACGGCGCAGAACTCGAACGCGAACCGCGCCTGCTTGGCCATGTCGACGGTGTCGTCGAAGACGACGATACCGCCGTGGCCGACGAGACCCTTATTGGCCGCCATCGCTTCGTAATCGAGCGGCGTGTCGAGGAGGTGGTCGGGGAAGTAGGCGCCCAGAGGACCACCCACCTGGACCGCGCGAATCGGACGCCCGCTCTGCGTGCCGCCGCCGAAATCCTCGATGATCTCGCGTAATGTGATGCCGAAGGCGTACTCGATCAGTCCGCCGTGCTTGATGTTGCCGGCGAGCTGGATCGCGAGGGTGCCGAGCGAGCGACCCATGCCGTACTCGGCATAGGCCTTGGCGCCATGCTGCAGAATGTAGGGCACGGCCGTGAAGGTCATCACGTTGTTGACGAGCGTCGGCTGGCCGAGAAAGCCCTTCAGGGCCGGAATCGGCGGCTTGGCTCGCACGATGCCGCGGCGGCCCTCCAGGCTCTCGAGCAGGGACGTTTCCTCGCCGCAGATGTAGGCGCCGGCGCCGAGGCGAACTTCCAGATGAAAGGCCTTGCCGGAGTTCAGTACGTTCTCGCCGAGGACGCCGGCCCTGATGCCGTTGGCGATCGCCTCCTTGAGGGTCGCGAAGGCCTGAGGATACTCGGAGCGCAGGTAGATGTAGCCGCGGGTGGCATCCGTGGCGAGACCCGCGATGGTCATACCCTCGATGAGGTTGAAGGGGTCGCCCTCCATCATCATGCGATCGGCGAAGGTTCCAGAATCCCCCTCATCGGCATTGCAGACCACGTATTTCTGCTCTGCCTGAGCGAGCATCACCGTGTTCCACTTGATCCCGGCAGGGAACCCGGCGCCGCCGCGGCCACGAAGACCGGATTCACGCACTTCCGCGATGATGCCGGCCGCATCGAGCTTCAAGGCGGCTTCGAGGCCCCGGTAGCCGCCATGCGCTCGGTAATCCTCTACCGAGACCGGATCGACCACGCCGCAGCGTTGAAAGGTGAGCCGATGCTGACGCGCGAGATAGGGGATTTCCTCCGGTCGCCCGAGGCGGAGGGGATGGGCACCGCCCTCGACGAGGCCCGCATCGAGGAGGCTGTCGATGTCGGCGGGTGTCACCGGTCCGTAAGCGATACGGCCCCCCGGCGTTGCGACCTCGATCATCGGCTCGAGCCACAGGAGGCCCCGGGACCCGGTGCGGACGATCGTGATGACGAGGCCACGGCGCTCGGCGCCGTCGAACAGCGCGCGGGCCACGCGATTGGCGCCGAGCCCGAGGGCCACGGCATCGCGCGGAACGGTGATCGTGATGCTCACGATGTCATCTCCGTCAGGGCGGCTTCGAGGGAATCGGCGGTGAGCCGGGCCAGAGGCTCGTCGTCCACGAGGGCTCCGGGACCGTTTGCGCAGAGACCGAGGCAGTAGACAGGCTCGACCGTGACCTGGCCGTCGGCGGTCGTCCCGTGCCAGTCGACCCCGAAACGCGACAGGATCTGGGCGTGCAGCGCGTCCGAGCCCATGGCCTGACAGGCCTCGGCGCGACAGAGTTTCACCTGGTGGCGCCCCGCCGGCGCGCGACGGAAATCGTGATAGAAGGTGATGCATCCATGCACCTCGGCACGCGACAGGTTCAGCGCGTCGGCGATCAGCGGCACAGCACCTTCGTCGACGTAGCCGAAGGTCTCCTGCAGCGCATGGAGGATCGGGAGCGTCGCCCCCTCCAGGTTAATATGTTCGGCGATGATCCTGGCGGCCCGCGGCTCGTTCCAGGGTTCGTTCGGCACCATTATTCCTACCCGGACTGAGATTGTTCTCGTTCCAAGGTGGTATATCGCCAACCCCCGATCAATCGCACTGATCGGTGGATCGACAACGGATTTTTGTCGAAAACGAATGCTGCGACGCGAAAAGGCATCGCAACCCTGGTCCCTCTTGCCGCGTAGTCAAGCTTTTCTCACAGCGCGTCGATCATTTGGGTAATGGACGAAGCAACGGCCCGCGCTTCCACGATCAGCCCCGCGCAGAGGGGCGTCATCGGTTCGCGTTCCGGCACCACGAGACCGACGACGTGGCTGAGATCCGGATCGATGATCGGCACGGCTCTGACGCGGTCATTCAGACGGAACGTGTCGGCGAGAACCGCCGGCATGATGCTCGCCCATTTGGCTGTGCGAACGTGGGTCAGGAGAACGATCATCGAGTTGGACTCGAGAAGCGGTGCGGATTCCGTTCCCGCGTTGAGAAGCTGCCGGTCAATGATCCGCCGGTTCTGCATATCCGGGGTCAACAGACACAGAGGCAGGCTCGCCACCTCGTCCCACGTCACCGATTCCCGTTCGCCGAACACCCCGTCGATCGCGGTCAGCAGGCGGTAGCGCTCCCGATAGAGCGGCACGGCGGTCAATCGGCCGAGGGGCTCGTTCTCGAGATAGGTGATGCCGGCATCGATCTCGAGATCGGCGATCAGGCGCCCGATTTCCCCGGAGGTCGTCGATTGAACAGAAAAGCGGACGTTCGGGTGGCGCGCCCGGAACGGCGTCGTGAGCGCAGCGACGATCGGAGTCGCCGTCGGGATTGTCGCGAGTCGAAGCGTTCCCGAAAGACCGCGCCGCAGACTCGCAACCTCCTCTCGCATCGCCCGCGCATCCCCGACGATGCGGCGCGCCCATTCGAGAACGCGCTCGCCTTCCGGAGTGAACCCCTGGAAACGCGAGCCCCGTTGCACGAGAAGCACACCGAGCCGTTCTTCCAACTGCTTCACGCCGGCCGAGAGGGTCTGCTGAGAGACGTTGCAGACCTGGGCAGCCCGGCCGAAGTGACGCTCGCGGGCGAGAGCCAGGATGAATTCCAGTCGTTCAATCACGCGCGACCCCACAGCCGGCCTCGAAGCCGGGCGACGCTTCCTCACCTGGCATGATGAATACCGGAGGACACGTTACCGAGGCTGCGACATTTCGATAGACGGTGAACAGCTTGAGTCGAGACCTTCGAGCGGTCTGATGCGACGCTGTTGCGGTTGCGCGCCTCACGCCCTTGTGGTCTGACACGCCAATCGGCCCGACGTGGGTTCTTACCCGCAAACGGCCCGCGATCCGCGAAATGCACTTGCGATTTAGAACAAAGCCAGCAAGACGCGCGGCATCGACGATCACAATCACGGGGAGCCACGAGAGGCACATGCGGACGACGCAGGCGCAACACCGGTCATCATGGGGGCTTGCCGCGCTCGGCGCGTTCCTCGTTTCTTCGTCATCGGCTCTCGCGGCCGGCATCGGCCAGCCCGTGCCGTGGCAGATGGACCGTCAGGTCGCCGTCACCGAGAACGCCCGGGATATCCACTCGTTCGAGCACGGCATGCATTGGCTGTCGTTCGGCATCTCGCTGTTCGTGCTCGGCCTGATCCTCTATTGCGTCTTCCGCTTCAGCGAGAAGGCGAACCCGACGCCTTCGAAGACCACGCACAACACCATGATCGAGGTGGCCTGGACCATCGTCCCTGTGCTGATCCTGGTCGCCGTCGCGATCCCGTCGTTCCGCCTGCTGCGCACGCAGCTCTCCGATCCCAAGGCCGACGTCCTCGTGAAGGTCATCGGCCATGCGTGGTACTGGTCCTACGAGTACCCGGCTGTGGAAAACGGGGGCGGCTTCACCTTTGATGCCAACCTCGACGAGGACAAGCAGCCCAAGCTGCTGGGCACCGACAACGACATGGTCGTACCGGTGAACAAGATCGTGAAGATCCAGGTCACCGCCGCCGACGTGATGCACTCCTGGGCGATGCCGTCCTTCGGCTTCAAGATCGACGCCGTTCCGGGCCGCCTGAACCAGTTCTGGTTCAAGGCGGAGCGTGAGGGCACCTACCACGGCCAGTGCTCCGAGCTCTGCGGCGCCCGACATGCCTATATGCCGATCACGGTTCAGGTCGTGAGCGAGGAAGCCTACGCCAAATGGCTCGCCGAGGGTAAGACCAAGTTCGCCCGCATCGACGACCCGTCGAAGTTCGCCGACGCCCGGTAGGGGCGCGGATCCCGGACCCGGGCCCTCGAGCGGCGCCCGGATCCACCCATCGAGATGATCACGAGAAACCTGGACTAAGGTCTGCATCCATGGCGAACGCCGCTGCACATACGGGGCATCACGACGCCCACGACCACCACATGCCCTCTTTCTTCTCCCGCTGGTTCCTGTCGACGAACCATAAGGACATCGGCACCCTCTACCTGTTGTTCGCATTCTGCGCGGGCATCATGGGTGCGTTCCTCTCCTTCGGCATCCGCATGGAGATGGAAGAGCCCGGCCTCCAGTACTTCGCCAATCCCGGCACCTACAACGTGTTCGTGACCGGCCACGGCCTCATCATGGTGTTCTTCATGGTGATGCCCGCCCTGATCGGCGGCTTCGGCAACTGGTTCGTACCCCTCATGATCGGCGCGCCCGACATGGCGTTCCCGCGCATGAACAATGTCTCGTTCTGGCTCACGGTCGCGGGCTTCTTCAGCCTCGTCTGTTCGCTGTTCGTGGAAGGCGCCCCCGGCTCCTCCGGCGCCGGCACCGGCTGGACCGTCTACCCGCCCCTGTCGAGCTCCGGCCACCCGGGACCGGCCGTGGATTTCGCGATCTTCGCCCTTCACCTTTCCGGCGCCGGCTCGATCCTCGGCGCAATCAACTTCATCACCACCATCCTGAACATGCGCGCGCCGGGCATGACCCTGCACAAGATGCCACTGTTCGCCTGGTCGATGCTCGTAACCGCGTTCCTACTCCTCCTGTCGCTGCCGGTGCTCGCCGGTGCGATCACGATGCTCCTTACCGACCGCAACTTCGGCACGACCTTCTTCGACCCGGCCGGCGGCGGCGATCCGGTGCTCTACCAGCACCTGTTCTGGTTCTTCGGTCACCCCGAAGTCTACATCATGATCCTGCCGGCCTTCGGCATCGTCTCGCACATCATCTCGACCTTCTCGCGCAAGCCCGTCTTCGGCTACCTTGCCATGGCCTACGCCATGGTTGCCATCGGCGTCGTCGGCTTCGTCGTGTGGGCGCACCACATGTACACCGTCGGCCTGTCGCTTCAGACGCAGTCCTACTTCGTCTTCGCTACGATGGTCATCGCGGTGCCAACGGGGGTGAAAATCTTCTCCTGGATCGCGACGATGTGGGGTGGTTCGATCCGCTTCACCGCTGCCATGCACTGGGCGGTCGGCTTCATCTTCCTGTTCACGGTCGGCGGCGTCACCGGCGTCGTCCTCGCGAACTCAGCGGTCGATAAGTACCTGCACGACACCTACTACGTCGTGGCGCACTTCCACTACGTGCTCTCGCTCGGTGCGGTGTTCATCATCTTCGCCGGCGTCTACTACTGGTTCCCGAAGATGACCGGTCACATCATCCCCGAATGGGCCGGCAAGCTGCACTTCTGGCTCGCCTTCATCGGGGCGAACGTCCTGTTCTTCCCGATGCACTTCCTCGGCCTCGCCGGCATGCCGCGCCGCTACGCCGACTACCCGGAGGCCTTCGCAGGCTGGCACAAGGTCTCCACCTGGGGTGGACACATCTTCGCTCTCGGCATGGTGGTGTTCTTCATCGGCGTCGTCCTGGCCTTCCGCTCCAGCCGGCGCGCCGCAGATAATCCGTGGGGTGAGGGTGCGACGACACTGGAGTGGACCCTGTCCTCTCCCCCGCCCTTCCATCAGTTCGAGACCCTGCCCCGGATCATCGACGAGCCGGGCCACCACTGAAGCTGCTTTAAGCTTCGAGGATTGCGAGGACCGCGCGAGCGGTCCTCGCTCTTTCCAGGAGGCCCCGGTCAAGCTCTCGGAGTTCGCTCTGCGTGTTTGCCCGAGGCCTCCCGCAAAGGGCGGCGCCAAGCGGCGCGATCCGAAGCCCCACCAAACACAAAACCGTATCGGGACCCCATGACGAGCCTGTCGAACAGCCTATCCGCTGGCGCCGAGCCGCAAGTTCTGTCGCCGGTCGGCGGCGAGGTGTCGGACTTCTTCGCCCTGCTGAAGCCGCGGGTGATGGTACTGGTCATCTTCACCGCCCTCGTCGGCATGCTGGTCTCGAACGTCCATATTCAACCGGTCGTCGGCTCCATCTCGCTACTGATGATCGCCGTAGGCGCAGGCGCCTCAGGCTGCCTGAACATGTGGTGGGATGCCGACATCGACGCCGTGATGACCCGGACCGCCAAGCGTCCGATCCCGGATGGTCGTATCCGCCCGGATGAGGCGCTGGCCTTCGGCATCGTCCTGTCGGTGGGCTCGGTGCTCGTCCTTGGCCTTGCCTCCAACTGGCTGGCCGCCGGACTCCTCGCCTTCACGATCGTCTTCTACGCCGTCGTCTATTCGATGTGGCTCAAGCGCGCGACGCCGCAGAACATCGTCATCGGCGGCGCCGCCGGCGCCCTCCCCCCGATGGTCGGCCAAGCGGCCGTCACCGGAACCGTCGGCGTCGAGTCGTTGGTGTTGTTCATGATCATTTTCATCTGGACGCCCCCGCATTTCTGGGCCCTGGCCCTCATCAAGTCCGCCGACTATGCCAAAGCGGGCATCCCGATGATGCCGAACGTTGCCGGGCCGGATTCAACTCGTCGCCAGATCATCGCCTACTCGATCCTGCTCTTCCCCCTGGGCCTCGCGCCCGTCGCCCTTGGTTTCGGTGGGTGGCTCTACGCGGTCACTGCGTTGCTGGGCGGTCTCGGGATGCTGGCCTTCAGCGTCCACGTGTTTCGCAATCGTGAGGGCGAGCCGGAGCGCAAGGCGGCGATGGGCATGTTCGGGTTCTCGATTCTGCACCTCTTCCTGATGTTTGCGGCCTTGCTCGCCGAGCAGAGCCTCGGCCTTTTCCGCGCGGTGAACCTGTGAGCGATCGCCCCGGCCCGCCGGGGACGCCCCGCCCGCTGACGCCCGAGGAGTCGCAGCGCCGGCGCAAGCGCTCCATCGCCATCGCGGCGGTCCTGTTCGCCCTGGTGACCATCTTTTACGTGCTCACGATCGCGAAGCTCGGGCCGCAGGTCCTTAACCGTCCGATCTGATCGCGCCGGACAACGGAGTACGCTTCTGATGGCCGACCCCAGACATGCGCCACCGCGTGAAACCGGCCGCAAGGCCGGCGTGACGGCCTTGGCCTGCGCAGGCCTCGCCTTCGGGATGATCGGCCTCGCCTTCGCGTCGGTGCCGCTCTACGACATGTTCTGCAAGGCGACCGGCTACGACGGGACGCCGCGTACGGGCCGGGCCCCGACCGCTGCGGCGATCGACGACAGCATGGTGGTCCACTTCGACACCAATGTGTCGTCGGCCCTGCCCTGGCGCTTCCAGGCCGAGTCGCCGAAGGTTGAGGCCCGGCTCGGCGAGACCAAGACCGTCTTTTTCCGCGTGAAGAACACCGGCAGCACGCCTTCCACCGGCATAGCGACCTTCAACGTTCAGCCGGGTCTGATGGGCAGCTTCTTCGTCAAGGTGCAGTGCTTCTGCTTCAACGAGCAGACCCTGCAGCCAGGCGAGACGATGGATTTCCCGGTGGTGTTCTACATCGACCCCGAGGTCCGCAAGGACTCGAACACCGCACATCTGTCGGAGATGACGCTCTCCTATACCTACTTCGCTTCGAAGAACGGGCAGCCCACGGCCGCGCTTGCGACAACGGGCGGCACGGGGACGAAGTCGAATTTTTGACGGCGCAAGCGTGACAACAGCGCGCGACCCTGGGTAAGGGTTTGCCACAACAATCCGGGGCAACCCGGTCAGGACGATGCATTCAGTGGATCGAGGGCCGGTGACGGTCCGGAGGTCGGGGGTAGGAGAAGAGTTCAATGGCCGAGGCGCACGCCAAAAATCACGACTTCCACATTCTGGCCCCGAGTCCCTGGCCGCTGATCGGCGCGTTCTCGGGCTTCCTGATGGCATTCGGCGCCGTGTTCTGGATGAAGAGCCTTCAGATTGGCACCCTGACCCCGGGCCCCTACATCTTCGGCGCAGGAACGCTCGGCGTTCTCTACACCATGTTTGCCTGGTGGAAGGACGTCGTGCACGAGGCCAACACGGGCGATCACACCCGTGTCGTGCAGCTGCACCACCGCTACGGTATGATCATGTTCATCGCCTCCGAGGTGATGTTCTTCGTCGCGTGGTTCTGGGCCTATTTCGAAGCGGCGCTCTACACCGCCGATCCGATCCAGGCCTCGCGCGTCGACTTCACGGGCGGCACCTGGCCGCCGAAGGGCATCGAGGCGTTCGACCCGTGGCATCTGCCCCTTCTCAATACCCTGATCCTGCTCACCTCCGGTACGACGATCACCTGGGCCCACCACGCATTGCTGCATGATGATCGGAAGGGCCTGAAGTACGGCCTCTGGCTGACGATCATCCTGGGCGTTCTGTTCTCCGCTTGCCAAGCCTACGAGTACGCACACGCCCATTTCGGCTTCTCCGGCAGCATTTACTCGTCAACCTTCTTCATGGCGACGGGCTTCCACGGCTTCCACGTCATCATCGGCACGATCTTCCTCGCGATCTGCCTCTACCGCGCCTATCTCGGTCAGTTCACCACCCGACAGCATCTCGGCTTCGAATTCGCTGCCTGGTACTGGCACTTCGTCGACGTGGTCTGGCTGTTCCTGTTCGCCTCGATCTACGTCTGGGGCGCCGGCGTCGGTCACGCGGCTCATTGAGCCCGGCTTGCACCGCATGCCAGTGTTGAAGAGGGCGGCGCGAGCCGCCCTTTTTCATGCTCGTGCCTGAAGCGCGCACCTTCCATGCCCATATGGATTGATACGGCGCAGCGCCGTACGAGGAGTTCTCCATCTTGGACGCATCGCGGCCGAAGCCTTCCCCCGTCTCCGCCGGCTTGCGCGGCCGTTGTCCCCGTTGTGGCGAGGGGCATATGTTCGACGGATTCCTCACATTCCGCCCCTCCTGCGAGGTCTGCGACCTCGACTACGGCAGTTTCAATTCCGGAGACGGCCCTGCTTTCTTCGTCATGTCGATCGTCGGCATCATCGTCGTCGGGCTGGCTCTCTGGATGGAGATCACCTACGAGCCGCCGATCTGGGTTCACGCCCTGGTGGCCAGCACCCTGTCGATCGGCCTCAGCCTTCTCCTGGTGCGGCCGTTGAAGGGCGTCCTCGCGGCCCTACAATTCACCAACAAGGCCGAGCAGGGACGCTTCCGTTAACCATGGCTTCGTCCCTCCGTCCCGGCGCTTGGCGCAGCATTTTGATGCCCAGCCTCGTTTCACTGATCTGCCTCGCGATTCTTCTCGGCCTCGGAGTCTGGCAGCTCGGGCGCAAGGGCGAGAAGGAAGCCCTAATCACGCGCATCCTGGCGCGATCGAAGGTCGTGCCGCCAGCCGCGCTTCCATTGCCGCAGGGTTGGGATCCAGCCCGGGACGAGTTCCGGCGTGTCCGCATCACCGGCCGGTTTCGGCACGAAGCCGAGACGCTGGTCCACGGTCTCGCCGCGGGCGAGGTTCCGGGGCGAGCCCTTCAGGGCTATTACCTCCTGACGCCCTTCCTGCTCGAGGATGGTGGCACCATCCTTATCAACCGCGGCTTCGTGCCCACCGAGTTGAAGGCGCCCGCAAACCGCGCGGCCGGGCAGGTCGAGGGCGTCACCACCGTCACCGGCATACTCCGGGGGTCCGAACCACGAACGATGTTCGTGCCAGCGCCGGACCCGGCACGGAACGAATGGTTTAACCGCGACATCGCCGGCATCAGCGCTTCACGCGGCCTCCCCGATCCCCGGCCCTACCTCGTCGAGGCGGATGCGACGCCGAACCCGGGCGGCTGGCCGAAGGGCGGTCAGCTCCGGGTCGATCTGCCGAACAACCACTTGCAATACGCCTTCACGTGGTTCGGGATCGCGGCGTGCCTCGTCGGCGTGTTCGGGGTCTTCGCTTGGCGCCGGCTCCACGAGGATCAGCCCCCCGCGCAATTGTGACGCGTGCGGCCGAAAACTTGCTTCGGCCGCTCAGTTGTTCCAGCTTATCTTCGGACGAGCGGTTACGTTACGGAGTGGGCCCCATGCGCACCATCCTCCTGATCCTGATAACGATGTGGATCCCTTCGACAGCCTTCGCGGTGGACGCAGCCGCCCGGGATGCCGCGAAGGCCACGGTGGAACGCCAGATCGAAGCATTCCGTCGAGACGATGCGGCTACGGCCTACGCCCAGGCCGCGCCCGCGATCCAGGGGCTCTTTCCCTCTCCCGAGACCTTCATCGCAATGGTCCGACAGGGCTACGGCGCCGTCTACCGAAATCGGCGCTACAGCGTGGATCGAATCGAGGATGCCGGGGACGACGGCGTGGCCCTCGGCGTCACCTTGCAGGATGAGGACGGGGCCGATTGGGCTGCTCTCTACAGCCTGGAGAAGCAGCCGGACGGCGCTTGGCGGATCACGGGATGCCGCCTGACGAGGGCCCCGGGCAGCAACGCCTGACGATGCCCAAGACTTTCGACACGCCCGCCGACATCGTGTAGACGGAGCGCCTTCCCGGAGGCCCCCTTGCTTCACGTCTCGACCCGCGGCGCCGCGGCGCCCCTCAGCTTTTCCGACGCCCTTCTCGCCGGCCTTGCGCGCGACGGCGGGCTCTACGTGCCCGAAAGCTGGCCGCAGATCACCAGACCGGCGATCGCCGGTCTGGCAGGCCTGCGCTATGCCGATGCCGCCAAGACCGTTCTACGCCCGCTCATCGACGGGGAGATTGCGGACGTGGACCTCGATCGCATGATCGAGGAGGCCTACGCCACCTTCCGGCACCCGGCGGTCTGCCCCCTTACCCAGCTCGACGACAACCTGTTCCTGCTGGAACTCTTCCACGGCCCGACGCTCGCGTTCAAGGACGTGGCGATGCAACTCCTTGGGCGCCTGATGGACCATGTCCTGCGCGCCCGCGGTGCAAGGGCTACCATCGTGGGCGCGACGTCGGGCGATACCGGCAGCGCCGCGGTGGAGGCCTTTCGCGGTCTCGATCAGGTCGACATCTTCATCCTGTTCCCAGAAGGGCGCGTGTCCGAAGTCCAGCGCCGGCAGATGACGTCGGTGGGGGCACACAACGTTCACGCCATCGCCATCGACGGCAACTTCGACGATTGTCAGAACATCGTCAAAGCCCTGTTTCAGCACGCTGATTTCGCCGACGACGTTCGGCTCTCGGGCGTCAATTCGATCAATTGGGCCCGGGTCGCCGCGCAGGCGGTCTACTACTTCACCTCGGCCGTGGCCCTGGGCGCCCCCCACCGGCCGATTTCCTTCGCAGTTCCAACCGGAAATTTCGGAGACATTCTCGCCGGCTGGGTCGCCAAGCGCATGGGACTGCCGATCGAGCGCCTGATGATCGGAACCAATGCCAACGACATCCTGGCCCGGACACTCGAGCATGGTGCTTACGAGGTCCGCGGCGTGCAGCCGACCACCTCGCCCTCGATGGACATCCAGATCTCGTCGAACTTCGAGCGCCTGCTGTTCGAAGCTCTGGGGCGCGATTCCACGAGCCTCGGCCGGCTAATGGCCGGGCTGAAGCAGTCGGGTGGCTTTCACCTCGATCCGTCGGTTCTGAAGACCGTGCGCAGCGAGTTCGACGCCACCGCCGTCGCCGAGCCGGAAGTCATGGCTGAGATCGCCCGCACCCATGCGGAGACCGGACACGTCATCGATCCCCACAGCGCCATCGGTGTGCATGCGGCACGCAAGCTCTTGCGCCAGGATCCGCGCACGCCGGTCGTCGCGCTCGCCACCGCGCACGCCGCCAAGTTCCCCGACGCCGTCGCGAAGGCGATCGGCGGGCGGCGTCCTGAGCTTCCGCCGCACCTCGCCGACTTGATGGACCGTAAGGAGACCTTCTCGCGCGTTGCCAACGATCAGGCGGCGGTCGAGACCTTCATCCGCGAGCGCGCCCGCATCACCAAGGGAGCGTAACGGCTCATGAACCAGCATTTCGCCACGCACGGTGCATCGCCCGATCTCAAGATCACCAAGCTCGACAATGGGGTCACCGTCGTCACCGAGGCGATGCCCGGCGTCGCGACGGCGACGCTCGGCGTCTGGGTCGGTGCCGGCTCGCGTCATGAGCGCACCGACGAGGGCGGTCTAAGCCACCTCATCGAACATATGGCTTTCAAGGGCACCAAGACCCGGTCCGCTCGCCGCATCGCCGAGGATATCGAGAATGTGGGCGGCGACATCAACGCCGCGACGAGTGCCGAGGGAACGAGTTACACCGCACGCGTGCTTGGCGAGGATGCGAGCGTCGCCCTCGACGTGATCGGAGACATCCTCACGGGTTCGGTCTTCGATGCCGGCGAGCTTGCCCGCGAGAAGAGCGTGATCTTGCAGGAATATGCGGCGATCGAGGATACGCCAGACGACGTCGTCTACGAGGCCTTCACCGAGGCGGCATTTCCGAACCAGCCAATGGGCCGTCCGATCATCGGCACGCCCGAGACGATCAACAGCTTCGACCGAGACGCGATCGAAGCCTACATCGCCCGGGAATACACGCCCGACCGCATCGTCCTGGCTGCGGCGGGCGCCATCGGACATGACCAGATCGTCGAATCGGCATCGCGCTATTTCGGCGACTTGAAGCCGATGCAGGCGCCCGAGACGGTGCCGGGGACCTATGGCGGCGGCGAGAAGCGGCTGCCGAAGAAACTCGAGCAGGCCAACGTCGTCCTCGGCCTGCCGGGCCTGTCGTTTCGCGACGACGATTACTACGCGCTCCACATCTTCGCGCAGGTGCTGGGCGGCGGCCTGACCTCGCGGCTGTGGCACGAGGTGCGCGAGACGCGTGGCCTTGCCTACGAAATCCAGTCCTTCCATTGGGCATTCTACGATTGCGGCCTGTTCGGCATCGGTGCCGGCACATCGGGGGGTGACCTCGCCGAGCTGATGGACGTGACGCTGGACGCAACGATCCGCGCCGCGGCGGATGCCGACACGATCGAAGTCGCTCGGGCAAAGGCGCAGCTCAAGGTTGCGCTGCTCTCCGCCCTGGAGACGCCCGGCGGCCGGATCGAGCGCAATGCCCGACAGATCCTGGCCTGGGGCCGCGTCATCCCGGCCAGCGAGGTGATCGCCAAGGTGGATGCGGTGACGGTCGAGGACGTCCGCCAGGCTGGTCGCCGCCTGCTGAAGGGCGCTCCGACCCTGGCCGCCATCGGTCCGATCAAGAAGCTTCCGACCCTCGATCGCATCGCGGCGGCGCTGCAGGCGGCGTGAGCTTGGCCGACGCGGCTTGTTTTGGCCGCAAAGGCAGGCGATCGAAATTCATCGGCGCCACGGTTCACAAACGGTGAACGCCGTCGCGCAAGGCGACCGTTCGCCTTGCTCGTCGAGGCCCCCACCGATACGACTGGATGCACAGCTGAGCCGTCTCCCGTCGCCTGTTTCCATCGATTATGCCTCGCCCGGCCGGAACACTCGCCCGTTGCGTAGATTCGCCCCCGTCCTGGCCGCCCTTGCTGCGGCACTGCTGAGTGCCCTGATCGTCGGAGGACCGGCGCAGGCCGTCGAGGCGGTCCGCGTCACCCTCGACGCGCCCGTCATCGATCTCACGCCGATGATCGAACGCTATCGCTCCGATGGCGACCTGATCCAGATCTCCACCGCACCAGGGAAGGACGGGATCGTCCGCCGCATCGTGGTGAAGGCCCGTGAGACCGGCGCCCGTCCCGACTGGATGGTGTTCGCCCTCACCAACGACACCGACGAGCAGGTGGACCGGGTCCTCGTCGCCCCGCATTTCCGCCTCGTGGGCTCGGGTGTTGTCTGGCCGGATCTCGGAGGCTCGCGCATCGCCGCCATCACGGCGAGCCAGGGTATTCGACCGGAGCGCGACGAGAACCCGGAAGCCGATCAGTTCGTCATCACCCTCGATCCCGGGGCGACCGTAACCTATGTGGCCGAGTTGCGAGGGCCGAACATCCCGCAAGTGTACCTTTGGGATCAGGAAGCTTACCGCAAGAAGGCCAACGGCCTGACCCTGTACAAGGGTATCATCATCGGCATTGCGGGTCTCCTCGCCCTGTTCCTGACGATCATCTTCGTCGTGAAGGGCGCGATCATCTTTCCCGCCGCCGCGTCCCTGGCTTGGGCCGTGCTGGCCTATGCCTCGATTGATTTCGGCTTCCTGCAGCGTGTGTTTCCCATCACCGAAGTTGCCGAGCGTGTCTATCGCGCCTCGACGGAGGCGGTTCTCGGCGCGACTCTCCTGGTCTTCCTGTTTGCCTATCTCAACCTCAGCCGGTGGCACGTGCGCTACAGCCACGTGGCGATCATCTGGCTCCTGTTCCTGGCGTGCCTGGTGGGCCTCGCGGTGTTCGATCCGCCCGTGGCGGCCGGCGTCGCCCGCATCTCCATCGCGGCGGTAGCCGGCGTCGGCCTGCTGCTGATCGTCTATCTCGCGGCGCATAACGGATATGACCGCGCCATCCTGCTGGTGCCCACCTGGTGCCTACTTCTCGTCTGGGTGGTGGCTGCCGGGTTCGCGATCACGGGGCAGATCAGCAGCGATCTGGTGCAGCCCGCCCTCATCGGCGGGCTCGTGCTGATCGTCATGCTGATCGGTTTTACCGTGATGCAGCACGCCTTCGCGGGCGGTGGCCTGACCCATGCTCTCGTCTCCGACACAGAGCGGCGCGCATTGGCCCTCACGGGCGCAGGGGACGTGGTATTCGACTGGGACGTACCGGGTGACCGGGTCTTCGCCGGTCAGGAGATCGAGGGACAGCTCGGTCTGAAACGCGGTGCCCTCGAAGGCCCAGCGGCCAACTGGCTCAACCTGGTCCACCCCTTCGACGTCGAGCGCTACTCGGCGGCCCTCGACACGGTCATCGAGGAGCGCCGTGGCCGCATCGTGCACGACTTCCGCCTGCGCTCCACCGCCGGCCCGTACTATTGGTATCGCCTGAAGGCGCGACCTGTAATCGGTTCCGACGGAGAGGTAATCCGGGTCGTCGGCACGATCAGCGACGTCACCGAGGTGAAGACGGCGGAGGAACGCCTCCTCCACGATGCAGTGCATGACAGTCTGACAGGTCTGCCGAACCGCGAACTCTTCTACGACCGCCTCGATGCGGGACTGGCGTTCGCCAGCCAGGACCCCCGACTTCGGCCGACGACGATCGTCCTCGACATCGACCGGTTCAAGGCCATCAACGACGCCATCGGTCTGTCGGCCGGTGACTCGATCCTGCTGACGCTGTCGCGCAGGCTCGGACGCCTCCTCCGACCGCAGGATACCCTGGCGCGCGTGGCCGGCGATGAGTTCGCCCTGATCCTGATCTCGGAGCGGGAGCCGGACCGCATCCTCGCCTTCGCGGAAATGATCCGCAAAGCGATCGCGACGCCGATCACCTATGCGGATCGCGAAATTTTCCTGACGGTCTCTGTTGGTCTCGCCCTCTACGAGGGTGGGGCGAACCTGAAACGGGAAGAGGTGTTCAAGAACGCCGAAATGGCGATGATCCAGGCCAAGCGCGGCGGTGGGGATCGCACGGAGGTGTTCCGTGCCACCATGCGCAACGAGCGTGGCGACCGCATGATGCTGGAGGCTGATCTGCGCCGGGCGCTGGATCGCAACGAGATGAAGGTGTTGTTCCAGCCGATCGTCCGCCTGGAGGACCGCACCGTCGCCGGCTTCGAGACCCTCCTGCGCTGGGACCATCCGAAGCTCGGCCGTATCGGTCCCGCGACCTTCCTGCCGATCGCGGAAGAGAGCGGCTTCATCGTCAATCTGGGTATCTTTGCCCTGGAGCGGACCGCCCTCGAGCTGGCGGCCTGGCAGCGCTCCCTCGACGTGGAACCGCCGATCTTCGCTTCCGTCAACATCTCCTCGCGGCAGCTCCTGCGCCACGATCTCCTGCATGACGTGAAGACGATCCTGGCCCGATCCGGCGTCATCCCCGGCTCACTGAAGCTGGAGATGACCGAGAGCCTGGTCATGGAGAATCCGGAATACGCAGCGCAGATGCTTCACCGCATCCACGACCTTGGCGCGGGCCTGTCCCTGGACGATTTCGGGACCGGCTACTCGGCCCTCTCCTACCTTCAGCGCTTCCCCTTCGACACGATCAAGATCGATCAGTCCTTCGTACGCCAGATCGCGACGGGCCAGACCGCCATTCTGCGATCGATCGTCAAGATGGCTCAGGAACTCGGACTGTCGATCATCGCCGAAGGCGCCGAGTCGGAAGTTGACACCCAAATTCTATTCGAATTGGGCTGTGAATATGCTCAGGGTTTCGCCTTCGGCGAACCGATGTCGATGCTTCAAGCTCGGCAGTTACTTGGCGCAGCGCCTGAAGCTGCCTGAGTGAAATCAGGCAGATGCGGGCAAACCAACGCATCGGGTTAAACCTCCCTTAACCATGATCCGGCATCCTCGGCTTCGAGTTGATGTGCGGGCGGCAAGGTGCGACGCGCCGGCCGAGGGAGATGGGGTCATGGCGCAGGCTGCGTTGCGAATCGTGGACGACGAGATCGACACCGGCCTCGTCCGACGCTTGATGGCGCGCCCACTTCGCGCGGTGCCCGACGTCGCGGCACCCCCCGAGGCCCCGGCTTCCGCACCGGTCGCGATCGCGACGACGGTTACGGCCGCGGCAGGTGAGGTATCGCGGCTCAAGGCCGAGGTCATGGTTATGAAAGCCGTGCTTGGGGCCGAGCGTCGCGAGGCCGAACGGCTCCGCGCCTGCATCAGCCGGATCGACGGCGCCGAGCCGCTGTCACCCGAGGCACAGGCGGTCCGTGACCGTTGGGCCGCCCTCGTCGATCATCTGCTCAACGAACCGCGCTGAGGCGAGGGTTCGCCCGGCGAGCCTTATGCGACGCGCCCACCCCATTCCCCACACCTGAAGGACGACCATGAGCGCCCGCTGCTCGCTCGTCGTCAACGGCAAGTCCGTGCGCGTTTCCACCGGCGACACCCCGCTGGAAGCCGCTCTCGCCGATGGGATGATCGCTGCCACCCCCGGAGCCGGTGGCCAGGGCATCGGCCCTGCTCCACGTCGGGCTCAAACTCGCGCGCATCGCGGTGAGGCCATCAAGCTCGCACTACCTCGCGCGGCTGCCATAGAGCCGCCCGCTCGCCTCGTGCTGCCGAGCCGGCCTACCGCCGTACAGAAGCGGACCGGTACGGTCACCGAGATCACCGCCCTCGGTTCGCATACCTTTCAGGTCGTCGTCACGATCACCCGTCGGCTCGCCCTGGAGCCGGGTCACGGGGTCGACGTCACCTTCGAGAATTTCGCGCCCGTCACCTTGAGCCCAACGCTGCGTGTCGACGGATCGGCCGAGCTCAACGAACTGGTGTTCCATCTGCGGCAGGATCGCGACGGATTCGGTCTCGGGCACGAATTGGTAGACGCTCTCGCTTGCGACCACCCGGTGAAGGTGAAGGGCCCTGTCGGCCGCGGCTACTACCGCGCCGGGGGCGGACGCCTCGTTCTTGTTGCGTCAGAGACCGGCTTCGCACCAATCTGGTCCATCGCCCATGCAGCGCGCTACATCGAACCGGCCCGCGAAATCATCCTGGTGGTGGGTGCGCGCAATCCCCTCGATCTCTACATGCGACCGGCCCTGGATTGGCTGCGCGCGACCGGCGTGACCCGAATCGTCACCGTATCGGATCGTGCCCGCCAGCGCCCGCCCGAAGTTCGTCCCGGTCCCCTCACCGCTCACCTGCCGTCGCTGCGCAGCACAGATGTGGTTCACGTTGCCGGGGATGCCTCGACGGTCGGGGCCGTCGAGGTGCTCGCTGCGACGACCGGTGCCCGGTGCCATCCGATCCTGATCGACGCCGGCATCTGACCCGGCATTCGCCCATGCTGAGGCGATCGAACGAGAATGAGCTGCATCCCCCCGGGAATGCAGCTCATCTGTTTTTCAAGATTGCGGCCGTGACCTGCCCGGTTCCCATCTTAAGAACCGGGCAGACCGGGCGGATCAGCCGAGCCGAACCCGCCAGATTTCCTCGGCATATTCCCGCATGGAACGATCGGAGGAGAACCATGCCATCCGGGCGGTGTTGAGGATGGCCGTCCGCCACCAGGTCTTCGGATCACTCCAAGCCCGATCCACCGAGCGCTGCACGCGCCAGTAATCGTCGAAGTCGACGGTGAGAAGATAACGGTCGTTGTGGCGCAGGTCGTCGATGATCGGTCGGAAGCGGTCCGGCTCCTCGGGCGAAAAGCCTCCAGCCTCGATGAGGTCGAGAGCGGCTTTCAGGCGGGGCGAAGCGGCGATGGCGACCTCGGCGTAGTTCGGCTCGGCCATCCGCGCCTGCACTCCGGCCGCATCCAGGCCGAAGATGAAGATGTTGTCCGCGCCGACATGGTCACGGATCTCAATATTGGCACCATCAAGAGTGCCGATGGTCAGCGCGCCGTTGAGGGCGAGCTTCATGTTCCCGGTGCCGGAGGCCTCCATGCCGGCCGTGGAGATCTGCTCGGAGAGGTCAGCGGCGGGGATGATCGCTTCCGCCAAGCTGACCGAGTAGTTCGGCAAGAAGACCACCTTCAGGCGGCCCGCCACGTCCGGATCGGCGTTGACCACCTTGGCGACGTCACAGGCGAGTTTGATGATGAGCTTGGCCTGGACGTAGCTTGGCGCAGCCTTGCCGCCAAAAATCTTCACGCGTGGCGTCCAAGCGGCCTTCGGATCAGCCTTGATTGCCTGATACAGGGCAACGGTCTCGATCACGTTGAGGAGCTGGCGTTTGTATTCGTGGATGCGCTTGATCTGGACGTCGAACAGGGCAGCCGGATCGACCGTGATACCGGTGCGATCGGCCACCACCTGCGCGAGAGCCGCCTTCCGCGCACGGCGCATGGCCGCGTAGCGGGACTGGAAGTTCGCGTCGGACGCGACGTCGGCCAAGCCGGCGAGCCGTTCCGGCGTATCGAGCACTTCCGGTCCGACCGCCTCGACGGCAAGGGCGGTGAGCTCCGGATTGGCGTTGTGGAGCCAGCGCCGGAAGGTGATGCCATTGGTCTTGTTCACGATCTTGTCGGTGTCGAGGGCGTGGAGCTCCTTGAACACCGTCGAGCGCATCAGATCGGTATGCAGGGCGGAAACGCCGTTGACCCTGCGCGCCCCCAGGAAAGCGAGATGGCCCATGCGGACCCGCTTGCCGTGGGTCTCGTCGATGAGCGACACGGCGGCGAGCTTCTCGGCGGAACCCCGGCCCTGCTTGCCCTGCTCTTCGAGGTGCATCCAGTTGATCAGGTAGATGATCTGCATGTGCCGCGGCAGCACGCGCTCCATCAGCTCGACCGGCCAGGTCTCCAGCGCCTCCGGCAGGAGCGTATGGTTCGTGTAGCCGAGGGTATGCGTAGTGACGTGCCAGGCATCCTCCCAGTTGAACCCGTGATCCTCGAGGAGAAGGCGCATAAGTTCCGGCACCGCGATAGCGGGATGCGTATCGTTGAGCTGGATCGCGGCATGGTCGGGGAGCGAGCGCAGATCGCCGCGCTCGGCCGCATGCCGGCGCACCAGATCCTGCAGCGACGCCGAGGTGAAGAAGTATTCCTGCCTAAGGCGCAGCTCCTGGCCCTCGGCGGACGAGTCGCTCGGGTAGAGTACGCGGGAGATCGCCTCGGCACGGGCACGCCCCGCGACGGCGCCCACATGATCGCCGCCATTGAACCGGGCCAGATCGACAGGCACCTGGGCCTCGGCCTTCCAGAGGCGCAGCGTATTCACATGGCGTCCCCGCCAACCGACCACCGGCACGTCATGGGCCACCGCCCGAACCGTTTCGGCCGGATGCCAATGGCGGCGGATCACGCCGTCAGAGACCGCCGACATCGTGACATGGCCACCGAAGCCGATGGTGTAGGTCGCGTCGGGCCGCGGAAATTCCCACGGGTTACCCTCCGCGAGCCAGGTCTCCGGGGCTTCCTTTTGCCAACCGTCCTCCAGGGACTGCCGGAAGAGGCCGTGATCGTAGCGAATGCCATAGCCGATAGCGGGAATCGATAGGCTCGCCATGCTTTCCATAAAGCAGGCGGCGAGGCGCCCGAGGCCGCCATTGCCCAGCGCAGCATCCGGCTCCGCCGCTTCCACGTCGCCGAGCTGCACGCCAAGTTCGCGCAGGGCCGCGCGGGTGGTCTCGACGAGGCCGAGATTGTTCATGGCATCGGAGAGGAGACGACCGATGAGGAACTCCAGGGACAGGTAATAGACCCGCTTGTTCGGGATCGACCCGTCGGCATCGTGGCAAGCATCGACGACCCGGTCGCGCAGGGCGAGTGCCGTCGCGGCGAACCAGTCGCGCTCACGTGCGGTCGAAGGCGCTTTTCCGATAGCGTAGACCAGCTTGGCCAGGATGGCCTCCCGCAGGTCCGCCACCGCATCGCCGGATGCCTTACGCACCGGTCGGGTGCGTTCTTGCGCCATCGGCGAAGGCGATCGCTGAGCCATGTCCGAGGCCTCCGAGGAAACGGTGACGTCGGAATTGTCTCGTCCGATGAGTTTGTCTTTCAGCACGTGTCAGTCCCCCTCTCGGCCGTGAAACTTGGACGCCGCTGACGAGATGACAACCCTGGGGCTATCATGCGCTCGGGCATTCCTGTTCTGCGTTCGGCCTCGTCCCCTCGTCTCGTCTCACGGACCGGTGCCGTATGGGCTGCACCGGACCCGCGATCGTCCTCTGGTCTGGTGTCCGATCGTCGCGCCGGAGCCGTTTTCCCGCACTCCACCCATCCTGAGAATTCGGTACCCCTTTAGGATGCGGAGCATTGCTTGTGCGAACGTGCCCTGTGGGGCCGCCATCGAGACCACAGTCCTGCACCAGCGTTCAAACCTGCGTCACGGTGTCCGACAGTCCCAGCCAAACCGTGCGGGAATGAGACCACACCACGTTCGAATATTGTCTGAACGCCCTCCGGATCGAACGGGTCGCGCAGGGTCGCGTCTGCGGCTAGGGTCCGGCCCGGACGCGATCGGGACGCGTCGCCGGAGGATTGCATGGCGGATACGGTCTGGTGGAAGAGCGGCACCGTCTATCAGGTCTACCCGCGCTCCTTCCAGGATAGCGACGGGGATGGAATCGGGGACCTGCGCGGTATTACCCGCCGCCTCGACTACCTAGCCTGGCTCGGCGTCGACGCCGTCTGGATCTCGCCGTTCTATCCCTCTCCGATGGCGGATTTCGGTTACGACGTCGCGGATTACTGCGGCGTCGACCCGTTGTTCGGAACACTGGAGGATTTCGACGCCCTGGTGGCGGAAGCCCATTTCAGGCGGCTCAAGGTGATCCTCGATTTCGTCCCGAACCACACCTCGATCGCCCATCCGTGGTTCGCGGACAGCCGCAGCGCACGCACGAGCGCCAAGCGGGACTGGTATATCTGGCGCGATCCCGCCCCCGATGGAGGCCCGCCGAACAACTGGATCAGCAATTTCGGCGGCCCTGCCTGGACCCTCGACGAAGCGACCGGGCAATACTACTACCATGCCTTCCTGCGCGAGCAGCCGGACCTGAACTGGCGCAACCCGAGCGTTCGCGCGGCGATGCACGACGTACTTCGCTTCTGGCTTGACCGCGGCGTGGACGGCTTCCGCGTCGATGTGATCTGGCACCTGATGAAGGATGAGGGATTCCGCGACAATCCCGAGAATCCGGGGTTCAGCTCCGGACAAGCTGAGATCAATCGATTCGCCCAGGTCTACTCCGCCGATCGTCCGGAGATCTTCGATGTCATCGCCGAGATGCGGGCCGTGCTGGCGCCCTACGGGGAGCGCGTTCTGATCGGCGAGATCTACCTGCCCGTCGAGCGCCTCGTAGCCTATTATGGTGCCGATCTGGCAGGCGTCGATCTGCCCTTCAACTTCCAGCTTATCCAGACGCCCTGGAAGGCCCGCTCGGTGGCCGAGCTCGTAATCGCCTACGAGAACGCCCTCCCCCCTGGCGGTTGGCCGAACTGGGTGCTCGGCAACCATGACCAGTCCAGGATCGCGGCACGGGTCGGCGCCGCGCAGGCCGGCATCGCGGCGATGCTTCTGCTGACCCTGCGCGGCACGCCCACCCTTTATTACGGCGACGAGATCGGTCTCGCCCACGTGACCATTCCACCGGACCGCGTCCAGGATCCCTGGGAGCGCAACGAGCCGGGCCATGGCCGCGACCCGGAACGCACGCCGATGCAGTGGGACGACTCGTTCCACGCTGGTTTCAGTGCAGGAGAGCCCTGGCTCCCGTTGAGCCCTGATGCGGCAACCCGGAACGTCGAGTGCCAGTGCGATGATGCCCGATCGCTTCTCACCCTCTATCGCCGCCTCCTGCGCCTGCGCCGGGATCATACCGCCCTCTCGACCGGAGGATTTCGCAGCCTTCCCTCCTCAACGGCGTTCGTCTTTGCCTATGAGCGGCACGACGGTGATGCGACGCTCCGCATATTGCTGAACTTCAGTGCATCGCGGCAAACCATCATCGATACCGCCGAAGACGGTAGCACCTGGGCCATTCTCCTTTCGACGCGCCCGGACCGGCCCATTAGCCGGTCCGATGACGCTATGGTCCTCGAAGCCGATGAGGGTTTGATCCTGCTCCGGGACCCTGCCGGGGCTTACCCCCGACATCACGTCACCGTGTAAAAAGCGGGCACATTCGTCGCAAAACGAGAAAGTTCCTGAACATGGCTTGAATTGTGCAACGCAACGGAACAATAGCCATCACGCTGCGTTCACGAGGTCGACGTCGATGCTGGGCTCTCGCTCTCCGTTCCCGCCCACCGCACGACGCGGGAACGAATTCACGAGCGTGGCGGACCAGCAAGACCCCATCGACCTCCACCACAGCCCCAGATCCCGTCATCAACTCCAGCCCCGTATCCTCTTCGCCACGCCGGAGATGGCCGACTTCGTGAAGACGGGCGGCCTCGGGGAAGTCGCAGGCTCCCTTCCGCGGGCCCTGCGCAGGCATTACGATGTCCGCGTCGTGATTCCGGGATATCGACAGGTCATCGAGCAGTTCGATCACATTCCGGTCGTCGCACAGTTGCCGGCCCAGGCCGGCATTCCACCCAGCGATCTCGGACTCGTGGAGACCAGCGACGGGCTCAAGGTCTATGTCATCCTCAACGCAGACCTCTATCAGCGGGATGGGACGCCCTACGGCAACGCTCAGGGCGACTTCGGGGACAATGACATCCGTTTCGCCCGCCTGAGCCTCGCGGCCGCGGAAATCGCGCGCGGCATCGACCCGACCTGGGCCGCGGATCTGCTACACCTGAACGACTGGCAAGCAGCCCTTGCCCCCGCCTACCTCGCATGGAGGGGGTTGCGGGTGCCGAGCATCCTCACGGTGCACAATCTCGCCTATCAGGGCGTCTTCCCGCGTGAGGCCCTCGGGCGTCTCGGCATCCCCGAGGATGCCTTCCGGATGGATGGCGTCGAGTTCTACGGGCAACTCTCCTTTCTCAAGGCCGGGCTCTATTACGCCTCGCACGTCACGACCGTCAGCGAGACCTACGCCCGGGAAATCATCACGCCGGAATCGGGCTGCGGCCTCGACGGCCTTCTGCGAACTCGAGCCGCGCAAGGTCGTCTCGCCGGCATCCTTAATGGCATCGACGAGAGCTGGGACTCACGCACCGATCCGCATCTCGCCGCACGCTTCGAGATCGACGACTGGAAGGGCAAGCGCGCCAACGCCGAGACCGTCCGCCGACAGTTCGGTCTGGCCGTGTCGCGCGGTCCCCTCTTTGCCGTTGTCTCCCGCCTCGTGCACCAGAAGGGCATCGATCTCAGCATCGGCGCGGCCGAGTCGATCGTAGCCGAGGGCGGCCAGTTGGTGGTGATCGGTCAGGGCGAGGGTCGGTTCGAGGGCGCGCTGCGCGACCTTGCCCGCCGTTACCCTTCCTCCGTCGGCGTGCATGTCGGCTTCGAGGAGCGCGATGCCCGCCGCATGTTCGCGGGGAGCGACTTTCTGCTGATGCCGTCCCGCTTTGAGCCTTGCGGCCTCGCCCAGATGTACGCCCAGCGTTTCGGGTCCCTGCCGATCGTTCACCGCACCGGCGGCCTCGCCGACACGGTCGAGGACGGCGTCACCGGCTTCACTTTCGGTGAGGCTTCCGCGCGGGGCTTCTCCGGCGCCATCCGGCGCGCTTTCGACACCTTCGCGCAAAAGAAGCGGCTGAACGCGATGCGTCGCCACGCCATGTCGCGTTCGTTCGGTTGGGATCAGGCCGCGATGAACTACGCTTCTCTCTACGCTCGCGCCTTCGGCAACACGGCCGGTCTGCGCCTTCGCGCCGCCTGATCTCGGTACGTTCACATCAATGACACGAATACAGCCGGCGGGGACACCCGCCGGCTGTATTCGTGTCTGCGGGTGCCACGTCCCATCCCGAAGGGCGGGACGCGCGGCATACGCTCCTATCCCTCTCGGAGAAAAATCGTCGTCGCGAGGGGCGGAATCGTCAGGGACACGGAATAGGGCTGGCCGTGGCTCGGCACGGCTTCGGCCTGAACGCCGCCCATGTTGCCGACGTTCGAACCGCCGTAACGCTCCGCATCCGAGTTGATCGCTTCCCGATAGAAGCCCTCGGCGGGAACGCCGACCCGGTATCCCTCGCGCGGCACTGGCGTGAAGTTGGACACCACGACCGCAATCTCATTGGGCTCGCGACCTTTCCGGGCCCAAGCGATGACGCTGTTGTCCTGATCGTCAGACACCAGCCACTGGAAGCCACCGGCCTCGGTGTCCCGGCTATGGAGGGCTGGCGTCGCCGTGTAGAGATGGTTCAAGTCGCGGATCAGATCCTTGACGCCCTGGTGCAGCCCGTCTTCCAGAAGGTGCCAGTCGAGGCTCTGGTTGTGGTTCCACTCCTTCTCCTGGCCGAACTCGCAGCCCATGAAGAGCAACTTCTTTCCAGGATGGCCCCACATGAAGCCGTAGTAGGCGCGAAGGTTCGCGAATTTCTGCCAGCGGTCGCCCGGCATCTTGCCGAGGAGCGAACCCTTCCCGTGCACCACCTCGTCGTGGGACAGCGGCAGGATGAAGTTCTCCGAGAAGGCATAGAGCAGACCGAAGGTCAGGTCGTGGTGGTGGTAGCGCCGGTGGATCGTCTCCTTCGAGACGAAGTTCAGGGTGTCGTGCATCCACCCCATGTTCCACTTGAACCCGAAGCCGAGGCCCCCCGTATAGGTCGGGTGCGAGACGCCCGGCCAGGAGGTGGACTCCTCAGCCACCGTCAGAGTGCCGGGTGCATGGGCGTAGGTTGCCTCGTTGGTCTTGCGCAGGAACTCGATGGCGTCGAGATTCTCGTTGCCACCGTAGCGGTTCGGAATCCACTCGCCCTGACGACGGGAGTAGTCGAGGTAAAGCATCGATGCGACGGCATCCACGCGCAGGCCATCGAGGTGGTAATGCTCGAGCCAGAACCGTGAATTGGCGGCCAGGAAGCTGGATACTTCCGTCCGGCCGAAATTGTAGATGTAGGTGCCCCAATCCTGGTGAAAGCCCTGCCTTGGGTCGGCGTGCTCGTAGAGGTGCGTACCGTCGAACTGGCCCAGGCCGTGTGCATCGAGGGGGAAGTGGCCCGGGACCCAGTCGAGCATGACGCCGATCCCAGCCGCGTGGGCCGCATCCACGAAGGCGGCGAAGTCGTCCGGCGTACCGAAGCGACTCGTCGGCGCGAACAACGACACGGGCTGGTAACCCCATGATCCGTCGAAGGGGTACTCCGTGATCGGCAGCATCTCGATATGGGTGAAGCCCATTTCCTTCACGTAGGGAATCAGGCGTTCACCCAGTTCCTGGTAGGTCAGGTAGCGGTTACCCTCCTCGGCGACGCGCGCCCAGGAACCGAGATGAACCTCGTAGATCGAGATGGGGATATGGCGCGGGTCCTTCGCCCCACGCGTCGCCATCCACTTCTCGTCGTGCCACGCAGGATCGTTCGTACCCTGGAGAACCGAGGCGGTCTCGGGCGGCTTCTGGGCCGCGAAGGCGACGGGATCGGCCTTAAGGGGCAGGAGCGATCCATCGGCGCCACGGATCTCATACTTGTAGTGCGCGCCGGCCTTCAGGCCGGGGATGAACAGCTCCCAGATCCCGCCATTCTGCCAGAGCCGCATGGGATGCCGACGGCCATCCCAGTTGTTGAAGTCGCCAACGACGCTGACACGGCGGGCATTCGGTGCCCAGACCGCGAAGCGGAAACCGTCGATGCCGTCGACGGGGCGATGCTGCGCACCGAGGATGCGGTAGGTGACGTTGCTGCCGACCTCGCGCAGGTTGTCGATGTCCTCCTGGCGCAGGGAAGAGCCGAATCCATAGGGGTCATGGCG
Organism: Methylobacterium sp. Leaf111; assembly: GCF_001423285.1. Classification (NCBI taxonomy): domain Bacteria; kingdom Pseudomonadati; phylum Pseudomonadota; class Alphaproteobacteria; order Hyphomicrobiales; family Methylobacteriaceae; genus Methylobacterium; species Methylobacterium sp. Leaf111. Next base: position 78,389 of record NZ_LMNE01000001.1, read on the forward strand.
CGAGCGCTCGACGCCATCCCAGGTCTCGACGGACAGTTCGTAGAGTGGGCGCCCCTCGCTCGGCAGGCGTGCGATGAAGAAGCCGTCCGGGTGCTTGCGCTCGAATGGGATGCGCCGGCCGCCCACGAGGAGACTGGCGGATTTTGCCTCGGGCAGGACGGCACGGATCTCCCACTGACCCGGACCGACCTGATGGGGGCCCAGCACCGAGAACGGATCGCCATGGTTCGCCGCCATGATGGCGGCGATCGCGTCCGGGTGTAGAGAACCGGTCTCGGGCGCCGCCGCCTGCGGCGCCCGGGTGGCAACGGGCGCAACGTCCGCCGATTTTGAGGTGCCGGACGCTTGGCCCGTCCTGCTCGCGAACGTCTCGTCGATGCCCATCATTCAAACGCCTTTCTTGATCTCGTCCAGAATGTTGAGAACCCCACGGGCGGGGATTTCGATCCAGTCCGGACGGTTGTTTGCTTCGTAATCGACCTCGTAGAGCGCCTTCGTCAGCAGGGAGAGTTTGAGGAGGCGGCTCTCGGTCTCGGGATCGGTCACGGCGGCCCGGCTCACCGAGACGGCCTCGCGGTAACCGTCGAGGAAGGCGGCATCGATCATGCCGCGCCACGCGATCGAGGCCCGACGGGCCCGCTCCTCGGAATCCGAGAAGCGGGCTGCGATTCCGCGAGTCACGGTCTCGGCGCCGTACGCGAAGGAGCGCAGCATGCCGGCGACGTCGCGCAGGGGCGTCGATTTGATCCGGCGCTCGTCGGCCGGCCGCGAAGGTTCGCCCTCGAAGTCGACGATGATGAGATCGGCCTCGGCCGCCAGCACCTGCCCGAGGTGATAGTCACCGTGGATGCGGGTCTTCATGGCGCCCTGAGGTGCCTTGGCGGTGAGGGTCTCGATCGCCGCCTCGACCTCGTGGCGGCGACCCGCCAATTCGGTGCTCGCCGCGTTGGAGGCGCGGCCCGCGAGGCCGTCGAGACCGCGGAAGGCCCGCTCCGCCTGGCGGCGGGTGTCATCGCCGAGGGCGTAGAGGTCGGCGTGGTCGAAGGGCTCGGCCGCGAAGGCCGGGTCGTCGGTCTCGACCGCGAATGCGTTGTGCATCTCGGCCGTGCGGCGACCGAGCAGGATTGCCCAGCGCAGATGTGTCTCGAAGGCCTCGGCCGGAGACGGGGCTTCGCTCTCCGGAGCCAGCACTACGGTGTCGAAGTCGCGGCGCAGGCCTTCCAGCATGAGCGTCCAGGCGTCGCCCTGGTTCGGCACAAACTTCTGCAGAACTGCGAGCGCCGTGCGGGTACCCCTTGCGTCGACGTGCTCGAGAACGCCAAGGAGCGCCGGCGTGTTATGGAAATGCGCGGTCTCGGTGAGGAAGCGACCGACCTCGATCTCCGGATGGATTCCGGTCTGCAGGCGGCGCAGCAGCTTGAGCATCATTTTCGATCCGATGGCGATCGAGGTGTTGCTTTGCTCGGCGTTGAGCGACCGGACTTCGCCGGCCTCGACGGTGACGTCGCTGTCGAAGGCGGAGGTGGTCGAGAACACGAGGCGCCCGGTCTCGGTGGGGATCTCGCGACCCTCGCGCATGCTCTCGATCATCGCGACCGCGAAGCTCGGCGAAGCCGCCGCGCCGAGCAGCAGGCCGGTGCGCGGACCGCGGCGTACGCGGGCGACGGCGTGCTGAAGCATCGCCTCGTCCTCGCGGCCCTCATCGACGGCCACCGGTACGAAGTAGTCCTGCCGCTCGCCGGTGGAGAGGTGGACCGCGACGCGGGGCAGAAGGAACTTCGCCTCGCCGGTGCTGTCCTTCAGCGCCGCGCTGTCGGTGACCTGCACCGACTTGATGCGCGAGCCCTTGGCGGCGAACCAACGGCGGGTGGCGATGAAGCGCGGAGCGACGGTCCGTTCGAACGCCGTGCGCTCGCGCCCGGCCATCAGGGTCTCGATGCCGCCGGTGAGAACGAGGGTGAAGAGTTCCGGCAGTTCCGGCTGCGGGCCGATGCTCCCGGCATTCGCCGCGCTGAGCGAGAACCAGTAGAAGCCGTAGGACGGCAGGGTGAGCAGGTAGGGTAGTTCGCCGATGGCCGGGAACTCCGAACCGCCGGTCAGCTCGATCGGCACGGCGCTGCGGAGTTCCGACAGGTCGAGCTGCACCGCCTGCGGCGCCCGCGACAGGTTGGCGACGCAGAGGACGCGCTCGCCCTCGAACTCGCGAATCCAGGCCAGGACCTTGCGGTTCGAGGGATACAGGAACTGCATGCCGCCGCGGCCCAAAGCCACCGAATTGTTGCGGATCGCGATCATCCGACGCGTCCAGTTCAGCAGGCTGGTCTGCGACTGGGTCTGTGCCTCGACGTTGATTGCGTCGAAGCCGTAGATCGGGTCCTGCACGGAAGGCAGGAACAGCTTCTGCGGGTTCGCCCGCGAGAAGCCGCCGTTGCGGTCCGGCGACCACTGCATGGGCGTGCGCACGCCGTCGCGGTCACCGAGGTAGATGTTGTCGCCCATGCCGATCTCGTCGCCGTAATAGAGCACCGGCGTACCGGGCATCGACAGGACGAGGGACTTCATCAACTCGATCTTGCGGCGGTCGTTCTCCAGCAGGGGTGCGAGGCGGCGCCGGATGCCGAGGTTGATGCGGGCGCGTCGCTCGGCGGCGTAGAACGACCAGAGGTAGTCGCGCTCCTCGGCCGTGACCATTTCGAGGGTCAGCTCGTCGTGGTTTCGCAGGAAGATCGCCCACTGACAGCCCTCGGGGATCTCCGGCGTCTGGCGCATGATGTCGGTGATCGGATGCCGGTCCTCCCGGGCGATCGCCATGTACATGCGCGGCATCAGCGGAAAGTGGAATGCCATGTGGCACTCGTCGCCGTCGCCGAAATACTGCGCGGTCTCCTCGGGCCACTGGTTGGCCTCGGCGAGCAGCATGCGGTCGGGATAGCTCGCGTCGAGCGCGGTGCGGATGGCCTTGATGACCGTGTGGGTCTCGGGAAGGTTCTCGCAGTTCGTACCATCCCGCTCGATCAGGTAGGGGATCGCGTCGAGACGCAGGCCGTCCACGCCCATGTCCAGCCAGTAGCGCATGACCTCAATGACCGCCTCGAGCACGGCCGGGTTGTCGAAGTTCAGGTCCGGCTGGTGGCTGTAGAAGCGGTGCCAGAAGTACTGCTTCGCCACTGGGTCCCAGGTCCAGTTCGAGACCTCGGTGTCTAGGAAGATGATGCGCGTGTCCGAGTACGGCGTGTCGGTGTCCGACCAGACGTAGAAGTCGCGCTCCGGCGAACCGGCCGGGGCCTCGCGGGCCCGCTGGAACCAGGGGTGCTGGTCCGAGGTGTGGTTGATGACGAGCTCGGTGATCACCCGCAGGCCGCGCTCGTGCGCGGCGTCCACGAACTTCCGGAACTCCTCCATCGTCCCGTAGGAGGGATTCACCTCGCGATAGTCGCCGATGTCGTAACCGTCGTCGCGCAGGGGCGACGGATAGAACGGCATCAGCCAGATGGCCGTGACACCGAGGTCGCGGACATAGTCGAGCTTCTGCGTCAGGCCCTCGAAATCGCCGATCCCGTCGTTGTTGGAGTCGAAGAACGACTTGACGTGGATCTGGTAGATGATGGCGTCACGGTACCATTGCGGATCGCTGCGATCGATCATCGCGTCGTTGCCTCATGCGTCGAGTTCAAGGGCGTGTCCGGGGCATCCGCACCACTCTCAGCGGTGAGACTGGCGAGCGCGGCGTCCGTCGGCGGGGTAGGCGCCGACAATCGGGCGACACGACGACGGCCCGCCTGGGCCGCCGGGTTTTTTGCTGACACGGGCACGCGGCTTACGCAACCCGGCTCGGGGCGCGAAGGCGCCAGATCACCGCCGAGCGCTCTGCGGGATCGAGAGCGATCCGGTGCGATTTCCCACGCAGCGCGAACTTGTAGCCGAGGAGCAGGTCCTCGACCTCGACCGCGCCGTCATCGGGCTGGCCGAGCAGCCAGAGCGGCACCTCGTAGGTGCATTCCTGGCGGTTGCGCGGGTCGAGGTTGACCAGCACGAAGATGCAGTTGTCCCCGTCCGGCGTCACCTTGGCGTAGCCGATGATCTGGTCGTTGTAGGCGCCGGTGAAGACGACGTTGCGGAAGTCCCATAGGGCCGGGTTGTCGCGCCGGATCTGATTCAGCTTGATGATGTGGTCGCGGATGTTGCCGGGGCGGTGGTAGTCCCAGGCCTTCAGCTCGTACTTCTCGGAGTTGAGGTATTCCTCCTTGCCCGGGTAGGGCTCGGCCTCGCACATCTCGAACCCGTTGTAGATGCCCCAGACGCTCGACAGCGTGGCGGCGAGGGTCGCACGCACGACGAAGCCCGCCCGTCCACTGGTCTGCAGGTAGATCGGATTGATGTCCGGCGTGTTGGCAAAGAAGTTAGGGCGATAATATTCGCCCATCTCTCCGGCTAGCTCGGTCGAATAAGCAATCAGATCCTGCTTGGTGTCGCGCCAGGTGAAGTAAGTGTAGCTCTGCTGATAGCCGGCCTTGGCAAGCTTCTTCATCATCTTCGGCCGGGTGAAGGCCTCCGCGAGGAAAATCACGTCCGGGTAGCGGGCATTCACCTCGGCGATCATCCACTCCCAGAACGGGATCGGCTTCGTATGCGGGTTGTCGACGCGGAAGATCCGGGCGCCGAGCTCGGCCCAGCCCATGACGATGTCGCGCAGCTCGATCCAAAGGGACGGCAGCGCGCCGCCGTAGAAGTGGACGTTGGAGATGTCCTCGTACTTCTTGGGCGGATTCTCGGCGAACTTCAGCGTGCCGTCGGGGCGCCACTCGAACCATTCGGGGTGGTTCTTGATCCAGGGATGGTCGGGCGAGCACTGGATCGCAAAGTCGAGGGCGATCTCCATCCCGTAGGCGTGGCTCGCCGCCACGAGGCGGCGGAAGTCGTCGAGGGTGCCGAGATCCGGGTGCACGGCCTCGTGCCCGCCCTCTTCGGAGCCGACCGCGTAGACCGAGCCCACATCCCCGGGCAGGGCCTTGAGGGTGTTGTTCTTGCCCTTGCGGTTGGTCTTTCCGACGGGGTGTATCGGCGTGAAGTACAGCACGTCGAAGCCGAGTTCGCGGATCTCCGGCAAGCGTCGGATCACGTCGTCGAAAGTGCCATGGCGGTCGACGTCCATCGACTGGGAGCGCGGGAAAATTTCGTACCAAGCCGAGAATCGGGCGGCGAGACGGTCGGCGATCACCGGCACCTTCACCGGATAGCGCGAGAGGTTGTTGCGCGGGGCATGCCGACGGATCAGGTGCGCGTTGGCGGGCGCAAGCATGAGGTCGAGCTGCGCCGACGAGCCAGTCGGCTGCGCCGCGAGTTCGCGCACGAGCGCCTTCAGTCGGTCGCCGTCCGAGCCCTCGGCGTTCTCCACCGCGCCCATCACGAAGTCCACGCCCTCGATGGTCTCCAGACGGACGTCGACCCCGGCGTCGCGCTTCTTCAGGGTGTCGCGGACCCAGGACGAATAGCCATCGCGCCAGGCCTGGATCGTGAACTCGTAGCGAGCGTTGCGAAGGAGCGGGAAGTGACCGCCCCAGCGATCGTTGTCCACGAAGATCATGCAATCGGCCCGCCATTCGGTCTCGCCGACCACCCGCGAGAGAATCTCGGCGTCGATGATCTCGTGGCCGTCGCTGAAGATGTCGGCAGTGACGTGGACGCTCTCGCCGACGACGCGTTTGACCGCCGACCGACCGCCGTCGAGTTCCGGCATCACCGCCTCGATCACCACCCGTCCCTCACCGGTGGGCGTGCTCGGCTTCGGCTCAACCTGTACGTCCGCGCGCTCCGCGGCGAAAATGCGGACTTCTCCCGACGCCAGAGTCAGGGCGACGCCCGGGCGAAAATCGATGGGCTCCGCCTCAGGGGTCCGATCGACGAAATCGCCGAGCATGCCACCGGTCCGGGCCAGAAGGACGCCGGGCTCCACCGGCACCGGAGCCTCCGTCGGATTGTACAGGACCAGCGTGGCGCTGCGCGCGGAGGCGCCATGTCCGGTGTCGAAGCGCAGCAGAGCCGCGTAGGGCGCGTCCGGCGAGGAGATGCGCGCCTGGGCGCCCTCGACGTTGGCAGCCGGAAGTTCGGCCCGCAGTGCGTTAATCGCTGCGATCGAAGCCGAGATGTCGATTCCGGTGTTCGATTCCCGCGCTTCCGGCGTCGTGTCGACCACGTGCAGGGCACGCTGGTAGCCCCATTCGTACCCGATCGGTATCAGCACACCGGCCGAGAAGAACGCCGACAGCGCATAGCGCGCCGTAAGATGACGGGCGATGGCCGCCGCGTCGCCGTCGAGGTCAGCCGCCAAGCGGGCCATGTCGTGGTTCTCGGGGAAAGCGATCGAGGGCGCGATGACGCGCAGGCGCTCGTACTGGTCCAGCGCCCAGGATGCCTTCAAGTCCCACCAGGCGAAACTGTTGAAGAGGTAATCGAACCCGGCGCCGGCGGTGGATTGCGCCTCCTCGAAGGTGCAGCCGAGTGTCTCGGCCGCGAACAGGCAATCCGGCTCCAGCGCCTTGGCAGCACCGATGAGGTCGCGCCACACCGTAGCCGGGACCTTGTAGGCGGCGTCGCAACGGAAGCCCTGGACGCCGAGATCCTGCAGCCGATTGACGTAGCCCGACCAGAAGGCGGTGAGTTCGCGACGCGCACTGTCCGAATGATAGTCAAGTTCGGCAAGATCGCCCCAGACCGTGCGTATCGACGGATCGTCGGGGTCGACCGCGTAGGGGCTCTCGATCTGGCCTTCGGCATCCCGCACGAACAGGTCCGGACGCTGGCTGGCAAGGGGGCCATCCATCGCAGTGTGGTTGATCACGAGGTCCGTCATCACGCTGAGACCGTGCGCCGCAGCAGCGGCGCAGAACCGACGGATCTGCTCGTCGTCCGAAGTTCCGTCCTGGTCGCGGAAGCGCTCGTCCAGACGGTCCGGATCGGCCACGGCGTAGAGGCTGCGCGACCCACCGGTCTGGTGGAAGGGATTGAGATAGACCCAGTTGAAACCGAGGGCGGCGATCCGAGGCAGTTCGGCGGTCCAGGCGGACACCCGGCCGACGAGAAGCGGGAAGAGGTTGTAGATGCGGGGCCCCTCGGCCCGGGGCGCGAGGGCGGCGGGAAGCGGCACCTGACCGGCGGCGGTCCGCTGGGCGGCGGTCGTTGCGGGACTGGGTGCGTTCATGCGTGCTCCATTTCGTCTCTGCGTGCACGGCTCTGGACCCCGGCAGGGACCGCTTGAACCGGCGAGCGGCTGTCCCGAGAAGGCGAAGCCGTGACGGGGAAGGCCGATCCCTCCCCCGTGTCGATCGTGTCGGTGCGCCCTCGCCATGCGAGACGCGTTCGACGCGCCGTCAGCGGATCCGCTTCAAGACGGCATAGGGCAGACGCGCGAAGGCCCGTCCGAGTTCGATCCGGCCATCCTCGGCAGCAATCTCGTCGCCGGTGACGAGATCGATCCAGGCCGAGGCCGGCGTCACCGCCACGCCCGTGCCCGCAAAAGCCTCACTCGACCAGAGGTCCTCGCCAACGAGGCCCGAGACAAGGCGCGGGACCGCCACGACGAGATCGCCCTCGCCCGTCGTCGCATCGGACCGTGTGAATGCGATGACATGCTCCGCCTGGGGACCGGACGCCGGAAGTGCCTGATAATCGGCGTCGGCGTAGAAGCTCGGGCGAGCGGCGCGATCGGCCAGAAGTCTGGCAAGAGTCGCCTGCTTGACGCGCCCGTCCGTCCAGTGTGCCAGCAGGTCGGCGGCGGGCAGGCCCTCCTCGAGCGCACGGGCCAGGGCCGGATAGTTCACGGGGCGCCGGTTGTCGGGATCGACGAACGAGAAATCCCAGAACTCGGTCCCCTGGTACGTGTCGGGCAGGCCCGGCAGGGTCGCCTTCAGCACGGTTCGGCCAAGACCGGCAATCATGCCGAGATGGGCAAGGCGCTTCGCGAAGGGGCGCAACTGAGCCAGGAACGCCGACCCCGGCGCGATGAGCTGAGCGAAGAGGGCGTGGACCGCGCCCTCGTAGTCCTCGTCGACGTTGACCCAGCTCGACCGGCGCTTCGATTCACGCAGGGCCTTCTCGGCATAGGCGTCGAGGCGATGACGGAAATCCTCGATCGCCACGGGATCGTCCGCGTCCAGAAGCTCCAGCGGCCACGCACCGAGGATGGCCTGGAAGAACATCCACTGGTCGTTGGCGTCCGGCACCGGCTCCTTGTCGATCACCGTCAGGTGAGGCTGGGCGAGGTTCGTCCAGGTCTCCCAGGCGGCGGCCCAATCCTGCGGGATTTCCGACAGGGCGAGCAGACGGGAGCGGGCATCCTCACCGCGCTTGGTGTCGTGGGTCGCGGTTGTGATCATCGCGTTCGGCCAGTCGCGCGCCCGCGCCGCCTGGAGCGCATGGAAGTGCTCCGCGTCAAGGCCGTACTCGCCCGGATCGCCACCGACCTCGTTGAGGGCGAGGAGCTCCGCGAAACGGTAGAACAGCGTATCCTCAAGGCTCTTGGCCATCACCGGGCCAGTGAGCTGCTGGAAGCGGCGGCGGAAACGCAGGATCACCTCCGGGTCCGGCCTGCCGGGGCCCGTCACGTCGATGCGGCCGAGCATGGCGTCGGCGGCGAAGTCGTGCACGGAGCGGTCCGGCAGCGCGCTCCAGCGCTTGGCCTTCTTCACCGCCGTCTCGATGAGGCGGATATCCTCGTCCTCGACATCGCTCTCGTCGAGGTCGCCCGGCAGGTAGCTGCGATAGGTCGGGAAGCGGGCGATGGTCTCGATGAGCGCCCGCCGGATGGCGTTCACCGAGAAGTCACGCGTCCGCCGGTCGGCATCGGCCACCGCCTTGAGGTCGGAGGTCATCACCTCGAGCTCGGAGGCGAAGCTGATCTCCAGGATCTCGGCCTTGGCGGCACGAAGCATGAACTTGTAGGGCTCGTCGAACTGAGTTCGGCTCTCGTAGAGCTTGCGGATCTCCGCGCGCTTACCCTTATCGACGAGAATACCGTCGAGCTGATTCAGGACGTCGTAGCCGGTGGTGCCCGCCACGGGCCAGGGCCGCAGACGCTCGCCGGGTTCGAGGATCTTCTCCACCACCACGTAGAAGCCCGGGCCGATGGCGGCCTGAAGAGCGCGCGCGTAGCCAAGGGGATCGGCGAGCCCGTCGATGTGGTCGATGCGCAGCCCATCGATCCGCCCGGCCGCGATGTGGTGGAAGATCGTCTCGTGCGATCGCCGGAACACGTCGGACTTCTCGACGCGCAGGCCAGCGAGGCCGTTCACGTCGAAGAACCGGCGATAGTTGATGTCGCTCGCGGCGATCCGCCAATGGGCGAGGCGGTAGGATTGCTGCTCCAGCAGGCGGTGCAGCGGGCCGAAGCTGTCGGGGTGCCCCTTGGCGCCGTTGAGAAGCTTCAGCGTGCGGCCGATCGCGGCCGCGATGGCCGGCGAGGCCTCGACGGCCTCCACGAGGCGATCCTTCAATTCCTCGGCCTCCGCCGGGAAGGCGCGACGGCGCTCGTCGGTCGTTTCCTCGCCCATGAGGCGCAGGCGCTCGGAGATGCCCAAGACTTCCAGTGCAGCTGCGTCCTCGATGTCGCCGAGGGCCGCAAGCGAGCGGTTCAGGATCGTCGGATACTGCAACGGGCAGATCGGGAATTCGTGCTCGTAGTGCCAGATGCTAAAGGCCCCCTTCTCCGGGTCGAACTTCAGCGCCAAAGTCCCCTTTTCCAGGGCCTCGCCGTAGCGATCGCCGAGGAAGGGCACCACAAGCTTGTTCTTGGCGCCGAGCCGTGACCAGTCGATGTCGAAGGCCTCGGCCGAGGGGGAGAGGCCACCCCATTCGAGCACGGAGAGCCACCAGGGATTGTCGGCGCCGCCCACGCCCATATGGTTCGGCACGATGTCGAGGAGGAGCTTCAGTCCGGCACCGTGCAGCGCGTCCGAGAAGCGAACGAAGTCCTCCTCGCCGCCGAGCTCCGGGTTGATCGTGGAGTGGTCGACGATGTCGTAGCCGTGCGTCGAGCCAGGCCGGGCCTTCTGGATCGGCGAGGCGTAAACGTGGCTGATGCTGAGCTTGGCAAGGTAGGGTACGATCTTCTCCGCATCCGCGAAGGTGAAATCCTTGTGGAACTGAAGGCGGTAGGTTGATCGGGGGGGAGCCGATGCGAGGCGCGCGGCGCCCGAGCGCGGCCCGCGATCCTCGGCGGCAAGGGAGGCGGCGAGCTTGGCGAGGGGCCCCCCTGGGGCGGCGATACTCTCCAGGGTGCGATCGAGCTTACGCCGCCAGTTCGGATAGCCTTCCGTCGAGCCTGGGACGTTGGCTTGGGACAGCTCGGACACGACGTCTTCGTACTGGACCGCCGTCAGCATGGACGGCGCGCGCCCAAGATAACGGGCAGCAGCCTCGAACGGCGCGGCCTCGGGCGGATCATAGCTCGGCAGCAGCTGTTCAGCAGCCAGCGCCCCGGTGAGGCGGGCGCGCTCCTCGACGCGCTCGCGGCGCTCCGCATCGGCCCGCTCGGAATCGTAGAGGCCCAGCGCCTGACGCGTGTCGGTGTCGACGCCCCGCCACCATCCGACGAACGTCGGCAGGTCGTGCGTGGTGATGGCCGTAAGGGCATCGCGGGGATAGGCTGCCGGGGGCTTGAAGCGGGCGCCCTGCTCGCGCTCGAAGGCGAGGATCCGGTAGCTCAGGATGCCGGCCTGCATCAGGGCGTCTGAGAAGCCCTCCGGCGCAGTGCCAAGATCTTCCGCGATCACGAGGCACTTGGCGCGGTGGCTTTCCAGGCGCAGGACCGCGAGCATCGGCTCGAAAGGCATCGCGACGTAAGCCCCCTCCTTGGCAGAGCGGCCGACCGGGATCAGGAATAGGCGCGCGAGCTGGAAGGCGTGGTCGATCCGGATCGCGCCGGCGTGGCGCATGTTCGCCACCACCAGGGCGCGGAAGGCCGCGAGCCCGTCGCGCTCCATCTCCAGGGGATGGAAGGCTGGCAGGCCCCAATCCTGACCCTTCGGCGCCAGAAGATCCGGCGGTGCCCCGATGGAGACGCCGTTCGCGAACCGCTCGGGATGCGACCAGATCTCCGAGCCGCCGCGGTCGGCGCCGACGGCGAGATCGCGGTAGAGCCCGAGACGCATGCCTGTGGCGAGCGCGGTGTTGGATGCGTCCTCCAGTTGGCGATCCGCAAGGTACTGCAGCCAGATGTGGTAGGTCACGGTCTCGGCGTGGGCCTCGGCGAAGGCGCGCACGGCGGGCGTCCCGTTGCAGCGCATCTCCTCCGGCCAGTCACCGAGCCACTGGGCGCCCTGTGCCTGATAATGCTCGGCGAGCGCCTCGAAGGTGCCGTGGGCTTCGAGATCCGGGCCGCCGGCGGCCCGGAAGGCGGCAAAGCCCGCGTCCATCCCGTCGCGCGCCGCGGATTCCTGCCAGAGGGCCTGAAGCACCGGCGAGAGCACGGCCCAGATGCCAGCATGCTCGACGAGCTTGGCCTCGCGCAGGCTCTCCACGCGATCCGCCATGGAGGCGAGGAGAGCGGCCGCCTTCGAGCCAACGAAGCCCGGCAGGACACCGGGCTCGATGAAGAGAGTTTCGAGAAAGAGCCGTGACGACGGCGAGTAGGGCGAGATCTTTGTGCGGTCGGTGGCGAACAGCGCGTGGACGGGGCTGAGGCCCAGGAAGGACGCACCGCGCAGGCCCGCAGCACGCGCTGCCCGCCCCGCATCGGCGTAAGAGCCGATCCCGAGGTTGTCGGGTGAGCGCAGGCCATAGAGTTGTGCCGCGAGCCCCCAATCGCGGGCTCCCTCATCGGCGTAGGCCCGCGGGCGCCAACAGCGCTGCGGCGCCGAGATCACCCAAGCATCCGAGCGATGCTCACCAAGTGCGACGGAGAGGCGGTGATAGCCGGGAGTGAGTGGCGGCAACTCGAAGCTGGAGCCCGTGACCGCGACACGACCCTCGCGGTGATGTCCACGCTCGTCGACCAGACGCCAGGACAAGGTCCCGCCGGCGCCTGCCACCTGGATCGGGACACTCGTGGCGCGGCGGGCCTCGGCTGGCAGCAGCGGCGGGATCAACCCGCTCCGCACGGCCGAGACTTCGGAGAGGCTCGCGGCGATATCCGCATCGGTCTCGGCGGGATAGCCGAGGGCGGTGATCATCCCGCGCCGGACGTCAAGAGCGGTCTCCACCGGCTGCCCGAAGGCGTCGGTGTAGCCGGCGGCGACGCCAAGGAGGTCGGCGAGGCGTTCGAGGTCGCGGCTCATCAGTTCACACCCGTCAGGAAAACACCCGTCCAAGACGGAAGTACGATCGATCCGTTGCCCGACCCGCTCGACCAGATGACGTGACCGCTCCCACGCTCGACGGTAAAATCCTCGCTGCCGACATTGGCCACGAAGCGAAGCCAGCCGCCCGCGTAGGTCCAAGTGCAGTCGACGATGTCGGGCCGCGGGAGGGTCGTCTTCGCGCCGAGGTAGCGGGTCTTCGTCAGCGGCACCACGCTCTGATGACGGATCTGAAGCAGGTTGCGCGTATCGGCGAGCACCGCGCGGTGCGGCGCATCCGAGCGCTCGGACCAGTCGATCCGCGAATCCGTAAACGTCTTCGCTTCGGTGGGGTCCGGGATCACCGACGTGTCGTCGGCGAAGGCGGCGAAGCTCTTGAACTCCCGGCGGCGGCCCTCACGAACGGCCTTGTTCAATTCCCCGTCCGGCGCGAAATCGACGAAAAACAGGAACGGCGCGGTCGCCGACCACTCCTCGCCCATCCACAGCATCGGGATCTGCGGGCTCAGGATCAGCCCGGCCCGGGCAAGCGCAAGCTTCTGCGGATCGCAGAGGTCGCTCAGTCGCTCACCCAACGCCCGGTTTCCGACCTGATCGTGGTTCTGCAGGAAGGTGACGAAGGCCGAGGGCGGCAGGTGGGCTGAAGGCTCGCCGCGCGGATGGTTGTCGAGGGTCGGGAACGGCTCGCCCTGATAGGCGAAGCCTTCCGACAGGCAGCGAGCCAGATGCTCAACCGGCTTGTCGGCGAAGCTAGCATAGTATCCGGCATCCTCGCCGGTCAGCAGCACATGCCAGCAATGATGCAGATCGTCGGCCCATTGTGCGTTGTGCTGGATCGCCTCACCCTGCGGATCGCGCTCAAGCCAGCGGGCTTGGTTCGCTTCGTTCTCAAGAACAAGGTGAATGTGGCGGCCGGGCAGTCTTGCGCGGATCGTCTCAGCGAGTTCTCCAATGAAGTGCTTCTCGGAATCGTCGAGAATCGCATGGACCGCGTCGAAGCGGAGACCGTCGAAATGAAACTCCTCAAGCCAGTACAGGGAATTCTCGATGAAAAAGTCGCGGACAACGCGTCCGCTGGTCTCGCCGTCGAAATTGATTCCGGCGCCCCAGGGCGTCTGGTGTCGTTCGGTGAAGAAGGTCTTGGCGTAAGCGTTGAGGTAATTCCCAGCCGGGCCGAAATGGTTGTAGACGGCGTCGAGGAATACCATCAACCCGAGGGCGTGCGCCTTGTCGATGAGGCGCTTCAGGTCGTCCGGTCGGCCGTAGACGCTGTCCGGCGCGTAGGGCAGCACCCCGTCGTAGCCCCAGTTGCGGGTGCCCTTGAAGTCGGCCAGCGGCAATAGTTCGATGGCCGTGATGCCGAGGTCGCGCAGATCCTCGAGCTTGCCCTCCAGCGCCGCGTAGGTGCCTTGCGGCGTTGCCGTCCCGACATGGAGTTCGTAGAGCACGACCTCCTCCCAGGGGCGTCCGGTCCAGGCGCTGTCGGTCCATTCGTAGGCGCGCGGATCGATCACCTCGCTGAAGCCGGAGACGTCGTCGGGCTGAAACCGCGATGCCGGATCCGGTACGACGAGATCGCCGTCGATGCGATAGCCGTAGCGCGCACCACCGCCGGCGTTCGGAACCGTGAGCCGGCGCCAGCCTGCACCGGCTTCCGGCATCGGATGGTCGGCCCCGTCGAGGACCAGGCTCACTTCCTGGGCCGTCGGCGCCCAGAAAGCGAAGCGAACCCCGTCCTTCGTCACTTCGCTGCCGAAAGCCATGCTGTGGGCGCGCCGCATCAAGCTACCATCTTCCGTCTCTCGCACGCTTCGGGGGACATGAGCGTCCGTTGCACCTTGCAGAAGCCGGCGCGCACCGTGTTGTTCCCTGCGTGATCACCGTCGAGGTAAGGCGTGGCTCGGCAGCGACAACCACCGGCCGAAAGAGTTTTGTGCACCGCACCGGCTTCTCGGCGTCAATACGGGCACGGTCCGACATTTGCCTCATGCGCGACGGACACGCTCGCCCCTGCTCTGAGATCCGAAATGAAAGAAACTGTTGCAGTCCTGGTCCTGGCGAGGGCCAAGCTCTATTTCGCCCGGAACGGTCACGCAGAGCGATGATGCGACGCCGACGGCGCCGACGCCCACCCGACCTCCGAATGCGCTTTGCTACCGCTTTCGAATTCCGAACGCGAAGAGTTCCTCGAACAAGCGCGTCATGAGCTGTGCCTTGAGGGATCGGCGGGATGAGCCCTCGTCCGAGCCCCGGCGACGATTTCGATCCGCCCTGCGCTTATCCCCGATAGGCCGAAGCCGGCCTCGCGCGCAGGACGTAAATTGCCTGCGCATCAAGGCGGATCCCGGCCCCTGGCGGAAACAGAGCCTGTCCGGCCGGTACCGCACCGGTCTGTTTGGTGGTGTCGAAAACGAGCGTCCAGGCGCCGCCGATGATCGGCGCCAGGGTGAAGTCGCAGGGCTCCTCAGCCGCGTTGACGAGGATCAGCAGGCGATCCGCCTGCGGTAGGTCATTCCCGATCTGCATGCCGAAGGCTTGCCGCTCGGAATCCGCCCAATCGCCATCCGCCATCTCAGTCCCGCCCGGGGCAAGCCAATGAACGTCCCGTAGAGGCCCGTCATCGACCAGTGCTCCAGTGAGATAGTCGCGCCGACGAAGGGCGGGCTGTTCGCGGCGAAGGCGTGTCAGGTTGCCGACGAAGGTCGTGAGGCTGAGATCGGGATCGTTCTCCCAGTCCATCCAGCTGGTTTGATTGTCCTGCGCGTAGGCATTGTTGTTGCCGCGTTGGCTGCGCGAGCGCTCATCGCCCATGAGCAGCATCGGCACGCCCTGCGCGAGGAACACTGTCGCCAGGAGATTGCGCTTCTGACGGGCCCGCAGGTTAAGGATGACTGGATCGGTGGTCTCGCCCTCGACGCCGTAATTACGCGAGAGATTGTGTCCATGGCCGTCGCGATTGTCCTCACCATTCGCGAGGTTGTGCTTCTCCTCGTAGGCTACGACGTCGGCCAGGGTGAAGCCATCATGAGAGGCGGCGAAGTTGATGCTCGACAGCGGCCACCGCCCGGAGGCCGCGAAGATTTCGCGTGAGCCGGAGAGACCCTGCGTGACCTTGGCCAGGGTGCCGCGATCGCCGCGCCAGAAGCCCCGGATGCTATCGCGGAACTGATCGTTCCACTCGCTCCAGCCGCGGGGATAGCCTCCGAGCTGATACCCCCCTGCGCCGATGTCCCAGGGTTCGGCGATCATCTTCACCTGGGCGAGGACGGGATCCTGCGCGACGGCCTGAAAGAAGGCCGCCTTGGGGCTGAAATCATACGGGTTGCGACCGAGACTCGTCGCCAGATCGAAGCGGAAACCCGCGACGCCGTAGGCGGTCACCCAGTGCCGCAGGGAGTCGAGGACCATCTGCATGACGCGCGGATGGTCGAGGTCGAGGGTGTTGCCACAGCCGGTACAGTCGATTTCCTCGCGGCGATTGTCCGCTTTCAGCTTGTAATAACTGGCGTTGTCGATGCCGCGGAACGACAGGGTTGGTCCGGTGTGATCGGCCTCCGCCGTATGATTGTAGACGACGTCGAGGATCACTTCGATCTCGGCGGCGGCGAGCTCGCGGATAGCCGCCCGCAGGCCGCCGATGCCGGCCGGGCCGCGGTAGCGTGGATCGGCGGCGAAGTAGTTCAGGGGCGAGTAGCCCCAGAAATTCACGAGGTTCTTCTCGACGAGGAAACGGTCGTCGGCGAAGGATTGAATCGGTAGGAGCTCAATGGCGGTGACGCCGAGTTTCAGAAGATGCTCGATGATCGCCGGATGGGCGAGCGCCGCATAGGTCCCGCGTGCCGCCTCCGGCACGTCCGGATGGGTCTGCGTGAGTGCCTTGACGTGCGCCTCATAGATCACCGTCTGCGACAGCGGTCGTCGAACCGGGCTCACCGCGAGGTCGGGCACCTCCGGCGGCGCCACGATGCCACGTGGCATGAATGCGGCACTGTCGCGCCGGTCGATCTGGTCCGCGCGCTGGAGTCCGCGGCGGTGACCGTAGAGCGAATCATGCCAACGGATGCGGCCTTGAATGTCTCGGGCATAGGGGTCGAGCAGCAGTTTGGCTGGATTGAAGCGGTGGCCCTGAGCCGGATCCCAGGGACCGTGGACGCGGTAGCCATAGAGCTGGCCCGGGAATACGCCGCGCAGGTAACCGTGCCAGACGTCGTCGGTGCGACAGGGTAGCCGGATTCGACGAGTTTCGTGGCGCTCGCCAGGAGCGAACAGGCACAGGTCGACGGCCGTGGCATTCTGCGAAAACAAGGCGAAGTTGACACCGCGCCCGTCGAAATGCGCGCCGAGCGGCGCCGGCACGCCGTCATCGACGCCGATCATGTGGTCAGTTGCGATCAAGAATCTGGTGTCGTCCCGGGTTTAGGCGTCGCCGGACGACGCCGACAGATCATTCCGCAGCGGCGGCGGTACGGGGCGGCTCACGCTCGATCGTTCGAAAGTTCTCGAGTTCCGCCATGAAATTACGCGCCCACCAGTCAACATCCTCGCGCGTCATACGCTCGACCATGGGCTTCCAGCGCTCGAGGCGCTCACCGCGTGGCATGTAGAGCGCGGTACGAATCGCCTCCGCGACTTCGAAGCGGTCATAGGGATTGACGAGAAGCGCCTCGGGCAACTGTCGGGCCGAGCCAGCGAATTTCGACAGCACAAGAACACCGGGATCCTCTTCCGTCTGCGCGACGACGTACTCCTTGGCGACAAGGTTCATCCCGTCGCGCATCGGCGTAACGAGACCGACGCGTGCAGCCCGATAGAGGCCGGCGAGGACAGGACGGGGATAGGCCTTGGTGACGTACTGGATCGGCGTCCAGTTCGGCTCGCCGAGTGTTCCGTTGATGTGTCCGACGGTCTCGTTCACCTCGCGGCTGAGGTCCTCGTATTCCGGAACTTCGGTCCGGGATTTCGGGGTGATCTGAAGATAGACCACGTTCCCGCGCTGGTCCGGGTTGGAGGCGAAGAAACGGTCCACCGCCTCCATCCGCTCCGGCACACCCTTGGAATAATCCAGGCGGTCGACGCCGATCAGCAGCTTGCGCGTCCGCAGGCCCGCCATCGTCTCGCGGACGGTACGGTTAGACCCGGCATTCTCGGCCGCTTCCTTGAAGCCGGCCACATCGATCCCGATCGGGAAGCTGCGGATGCGCGTGCGGCGGCCGTCCACCATCAGGGAGCCACCGCCGAGGGGAATCGCTCGAAGCTCGTCGATGAGATTGCGTGTCAGGTTGTGGACGTCCGGATCGGTCTGCAGACCGATCAGATCGTAATCTGCGATGCCGCGCAGAAGATCGCCACTGGCGGGGAGCGTGTTGAACACGTCTGCCGCCGGCCACGGGATGTGATGGAAGTATCCGATCGGATTGGCGATCCCGAGCCCGCGAAGCTCGGAAGCCAGGGGCAACAGGTGGTAGTCGTGCACCCAAATGATGTCGTCGGGTTCGACGAGGTTCGCGAGAGCTCGGGCGAAGATGCGGTTCACACGCTGATAACCGGCATAATCGGAGCGCGAGAAGGCTCCAAGCCCGAGCCGGTAATGCATGATCGGCCAGAGGGCGCGGTTGGCGAAGCCGCTATAATACTCCCGATGGTCCTGCGGTGACAGATCGACCACGGCGTAACTGATATGCCCCCGATCGATCAGGGTCGGTTCGCTGGATGGATTCTCGACGACATTGCCGCTCCAGCCGAACCAGAGGCCTTCATAGGCGGTGAACGCCTCTTTGACGGCCACCGCGAGGCCACCTGCCGCAACGGCTTTTCCCCCTTCCTCGGGGATTGCAACGCGGTTCGATACGATGACGAGACGTGCCACGAAGCCGGCTCCGGTCCTCACGGGTCCCGCGCAGAATTGCGCGCGACCAGACTGATACATTGGGTGAACGCGCGGAAGCCGAGCGCGATCCGTCGGTGCAGCCAAGCGCGTTCGATGGACCCGGGTCAAGACCTGAATGCGTGGGGTTCACGGCAAACAAACCCACTTCAAAACCCGTCCTGTCTCATTCCGGCGCCCAGCGTTGCATGTCGCAGACATCGCCGAACACCCTACCGAACACCGCAAAGCTCAAGCTTTCGCGCCTTGCCAGACCGCGGCTGAACGGAGCCTGACGCCGGTCGTCCCAGGCCTCGTCCGAGACGCGGTACCCCAAGGCGGAACCCTGTCTCTTCCGCTGCTGTTTAACCGTCGCAAATGCCGTTTCTTTTCAACTCGTGCCGAGGAGTATCACCGTGACCGCAAACCAACCCCCAGGCCCCATGGGCGCGGAGCCGGCGAACCAGGCGGCCGATTGGAAGGCTCTGCGCGGCGATGTCGAGGGGATCACGGATGTTGCGGCGGAGCGTGGCCGCAGCTTCGTCGAAGCGGCTCGTTCGCACGCAACCGACTACATCGACCAGCGCAAGGGCGACGCCGCGCGCTCCGTGACCGACCTCGCGACGTCCGTCCGGGAGTCCAGCAAGACCTTCGAGGCGCAGCCTAACATCAGGGCCTTCTTCGATAGTGCCGCCGATGGTCTCGAGCATCTCGGCACTTCGATCGAGGAACGCAGCTTCTCGGAATTCTACGAGGATGCAGAAGCGTTCGCACGGCGCGCTCCCGTGGCGGTTGCGGTCGCGACTTTCCTTACCGGCTTCGTGGTGGCCCGCTTCATCAAGTCGACGAGTGCCGCACCTCTGAACAGTACCCATCCGACCTCCCATCGCCTCTGAGGACCGTTCGATGACCACCGGTCCGCAATCCAGTATCCAGGGCCTGATCGGCGACGCCCTGCGGGAAACCAACGAACTTGCGCGGAAGGAGATTGCCCTCTTCCGCAATGAGATGACCAGCAACGTCCGAGCGCTGTTCATCGGCCTTGGGCTCCTCGTCGGCGCCGCCGTCTTCGGCGTCGTTGCTCTCTTCGTCCTCGTCGACGCCTTGGTGAAATGGCTTGCCACCATGGTTCACTCGGAGGCCCTCGCCGCCTTGATCGTCGGCGGCGTCCTCCTCGTCGTCGCTGTGGCGCTTGCCTTGATCGGGCGAAATGCCATGTCGCTCTCGACCCTCGCCCCCGTGCGCACGACCCGCCAAGTCCGCGAGGACGCCCGTACATTGTCTGAGAGGGTCTCGGGATGACCGAATCGTTGAACGATCTGGAGAAGGACATCGAAGCGAGCCGTGCCCGTCTCGACCAGACCATTGACCAAATTCAAGAGCGGCTTTCAGTCTCCAGCATCGTCGACGAGATGCTAGGCAACGCTCGGCGTACGCCGCTCAGCGGCGCCTATGATGGGGCTCTGGAGGCGGTGCGGCGCAATCCGGTTCCGGTGCTCCTCATCGCCGCCGGAGTCGGCTGGCTTATCCACCGCATGTCGACCAACCAGACGACGCCGGGAATCCGCCGGCGCGCGCGCCTCGCGGTCGACGGCCTTCCGGTGACGAAGACGGGCGCCGACCGCGTCTACGATCCGGATCTTCCGACGCAGCATCCTGTCAACCATCTCGCCAGCGAAACCCAGATTTAGGCCCTCGCGGACAACCGCACGTGACCCGATCCAGCCCATACGGCCTTCGGCGACTCTCAGGAGCAACCCATGAGTTCGACCCAGAAACCCGGTGACGAGCACCGCTCGCTCCCCGACGATATCGCTCTCGCCGCCGGAATGCCGCGCGGCCATCAGGCCGAAGGCTCCCTGCACGATGTGCCGAGCCCGGGCTCCCACCACTCCGGCACCGAGGCACACAGCATCTACACGACGGAGGGCAGCCATGGTTCCTCGACCACCGACGAGGTGAAGGCCCGCGCCAGCGACCTCCGCGACCGCGCGGCTGAGACCGCAGGCGACGTCCGCGACCGCGTTTCCGACACGGTTCAGGACCTGCGTGAACGGGCTTCGGATGTTTACGACGACGCCCGAGGCTGGGCATCGGACACCCGCCAGGAGGGGCGCCGCCGCATCGACGATCTTAGCGAGCGCAGCAGTGCGCGTCTCCAAGATGGCCGCTCGGCCGTCGAGGACTTCGTATCTGAAAACCCACTCCTCGTTGGCGTCGTTGGACTCGCGGCCGGTCTCCTCATCGGCGCCCTGCTTCCACGGACCCGCACCGAGGACGAGAATGTCGGTCCCTGGGCGGACGAAGTGCGTGACCAGGGCCTTCGCTACGCCCGCGACGTTACCCATCGCGGACGGGACTTCGTCGCGAGCGCCCTCGATCCAGAGAACCTCAACGCCGCCGTTCAACGGGCCGCTGGCAACGAGCAGCCGGAGACCGGCGCTCCCGCACAAGCTCGGTCACCGTCCTCCGCGCCCAAGGCGCACTGATCGATCACGCGGATCTTTCGCGTCAGGCACGAAAGGGGCGGCACACAATCGTGCGGCCCCTTTCCACATCGAGAATTTCGAACGACTCGACGACGCGGAGCCCCGCCGGTATCGCAGAGCCATGAAGATTGCCGACTGCGAGATCCTAATTTTGCCGGGCTATGCCGGCTCTGAAGACGAGCATTGGCAGGCTCGCTGGGCCGATCGGCTTTCCACGGGTCGAATCGTTGTACAAGACGACTGGCATCACCCTGATGCTCAAGCTTGGCGCGCGCGGATCGTCGGGGCTGTGAACGGCGCGACCCGCCCCGTGATCCTGATCGCGCACAGCCTCGGCGTTGTGGCCGCGGTGCAGGCCGCCTCGGACTTCGCGCCGGGCGTTGTGCGCGGTGCGCTTCTCGTCGCCTTCCCGGACGTGGAGACGACGCCGAACCTGCCCGCCAGCGTCACCGCCTTCGCACCGGTACCGCGGTCTCCCTTGCCCTTCCCGTCCCTGGTGGTCGCCAGCCGCAACGATCCCTATTGCAGCTACGCCCGTGCCGAGGACTTCGCTTATGCCTGGGGTGCCGTCGTGGTCGATGCGGGGGAGGCCGGGCACATCAACGTGGCGAGCGGGCACGGTCCCTGGCCGGAAGGCCTGATGCGCCTCGCCGGCTTCATGAAGACCCTGTAGCGATCAGCCCTTCGCCTCATCCGTCAGCGGCTTAAGCAGTTCGCCCGCCACGTCCGAAAGTCGCGGCGGCGCCTCACGCACGAACGGCAGCGGCCGGCAGACCGCCAGCGCGGCAAGGCCGAAGCGAGCCGTCATTAGGCCGTTAAGGACACCCTCGCCCAGCTTCGCCGAGACGCGGGCGGCAAGGCCGAGGCCGAGCACCTGCTGGATCATACTCTCGCCGACCGCCATGCCCCCCGTCACGGTGAGATGGGCGAAAGCGGCACGCGCCAAGCGCAGGAAGCCGAAAAAGCCCGGGCGTCCGCCATAGATCGTGGCGATCCGGCGCAACAGGCGCACGGCGGCAAAGATCACGAAGGCGACATCGACGATGGCACGTGGGCTCAGGGCGGTCACCGCCGACACCTGCTTGGCCGAGGCCGCGATGGCGTTGCGAGCCTGGCGATCGAGGGGCGCGAGCAACTCGTGCTCGGCGAGGCCGATGCGGTCGTCCACATCGAGGATCGCGTCGCCGAGGGTGGCGAGACGAGCACGGCCCGCCGCCAACGCGGTACGCTCGGCGTAGAGACCCGTCAGGTCACGCACAACGGCCTGCGCGGCGGAATGGTCGCGGGTGGCAATCGCCTCGATCGCCTTGGCGCGGACCCGCTCGATCTGGCGCTCGTGCCAGATCCCCGACAACTCCCGGGCGACGAGGGCTAGGAATGCGACTGCCGCGACGGCCAGCAGGACCAGGGCGACGGTGCCGAGCCAGGGGGCGGCGCTGAACAGGTCTGCGATCAGGCGCTCCACCGACAACCCGACGCCGAGGGATACGAGACCTCCGAGAGCGATAAGAAGCAGGCTGAGCCACGGAGCGCGCGCCTTGGGGGCGACAGGCACCGCAACACCGTCGGCCGCATCGACGACCTCGAAGGGCTCCTCGACGATTCGGACATGGGCCGCTGCCGCGGGAGACGGCGCAATGCCGTCGGTGATCTCCTCGGATCCGCTCGGCGGAATGCGAAAGGCACGGGGGCGGTTGCTCGAGCTCATGACTGGGACATCCCGGAGGTCTTAGGCGAGTTTGTCGCCGATGAGGAACTGCATGGCGCGGTCGAGCCGGATCTGCGGCAGGTTACCAGGCCGGCCGAGGGCATCGGGTTTCACGAGGGGCGGTCGGAAGCGGGGAAACCGTAAGGACCCGGGAGGGACGGCTCCTTCCAATACCAATTCCGGGCGCTGCGGCAGCTCACCGGGGAAGATCGCCGCCTCGCTCAAGCCGTCGAAGATCTCGTCCCCGACGCGCTCAGCCGCTTCCGGCGTACCGGATACGGCACGGAGAATCTCGTCTCCGTCATGCACGGTGGTCTCACGCGTTGCCCGGACCGAGGCCAGGGCGACGGTGCCGACCCGTGCGCCCGCCGCCTCCGTCCGCCGCATCGCCCGCGAAACGAGCAGCCGTAGCAGGGCGTCGAGGCGATCGTGGCTCGTCTGGTGCAAATGGTCAGCCTTGGTGGCGGCGAAAAGGATCCGCTCGGCGCGTGGCGCAAACAGCCGGGACAGAATCGTGTTGCGCCCGATGCGGAAGCTGAGAAGCACGGCATCGAGCGCCTCCTCAAGCTCGGCCAGCGCGGCCGGTCCGGCATCCACCGCCGCCAGGACATCGACGAGGACGATCTGCCGATCGACTCGCTGGAAGTGGTTGCGGAAGAACGGCTCGACGACCTTCGCTTTGTAGGCCTCGAAGCGGCGTTCCATCAGTCCGGCGAGACTGTCCGGCACCAGGATCTCAGGCAGGTTGTCGAGAGGCGCGAAGGTCAGGGCCGGCGAGCCGGCGAGATCGCCAGGCATCAGGAAGCGTCCGGGCGGCGTGGTCGCCACGGCTTCGGGACCGGCGCGTAGGGCCGAGAGATAGGTCTTGAAACCGGTGCTGGCGCGCTCGGCCACCACCTCATCAAGGGGGCCGTGCGGGTCGAGACCCCTCAGCATCTCGAGCCAGGGCGCGGCCATCGCTCCGCGGCCACTTCGGCGCGTGCCCGCGATGGTGGCGCGCGACCAGGCGGTGTAACTCTGATCGATCAGTGCGAGGTCGAGAAGCCACTCACCCGGATAGTCCACGACATCGAGCATCAATGTGCCCGGACCGGAGCGCCAGCCTCCGGATCTCTCATACTCGATGGCGAGGCGGAACTGGCTGATCCGGTCGGTCGAGCGTGGCCAAAGTCGCTGCTCGGTCAGGGCAGCGTAGTGGTCCTCATAGGGAAAGCGCGGAATGTCGTCGTCCGGCTGCGGCACGAGGCGCGCCCGGCGCAGGCGGCCCTCGTGGGCCGGCGCAAAGGCCGGAAGGGCATGGGCTTCGACGAGGTGATGGATCAGGGCCGTCGTGAAGACGGTCTTGCCCGATCGCGCGAGACCGGTGACGCCGAGCCGCAGGGTGGGCTGGATCAGCAGGTCGCTCGATGCCTCGGCGAAGGCCTTGACCGCGGAACCCGCACGCGCGGCGAAGCTGTTCATGGCAACCTTCTCATGGGGCGGGTTGGGAAAGGCGAGGCTGGACGCCGCAGCGATGTCGCTGAGGTGGCGCGACCACGACGCCGCTGCAAGACGTGCGGGTCAAGCCTCGCTGCTCAGGGTGCCGTGACCGGTGCGTTGGCGGCGGCAAGGGTGTTGGCATCGAGACGCTCAATGGCGGTCTCCACCAGAACCGGGGCAGCGCGCAGGGCCCCGAGCTCCACGCTCGACATCGCTTGCATGACCGGGCGCAGGTTCGGCAATGGACGTCCGTCGGGTCCGAACAGCTCGAGGTCGTCTTCGACTTTCAGGCCGACGCTGGCGGCGATCCGCGTGGCATAGTTACGGATGCGGGTCTCATCGTTGCCGCAGACCGGCGCCGGCACGCTCAGATCGAGAAGCGGCAGGCTCGACGCGCCCGCCGCAATCGCCGGCAGAGCGGCGGACTCCGCCACGAAACGCTCCTGAAGACGCGCCACCGACCCGGCTTTCGGGGGCGGCACACGCCGTTGGCCCGTCGATGCGGCGCTCAGAACAGCGCTCGGCTCGACGAGAAGCACGGATGGCCTGGCGATCATCGTCGAGGGCTTCACCAAAATTTCGGAAGGGCGGACCAGCAGTGCCGATTTCGATGGGGTCGCCGCTGCCAACTTCGTGAAAGCTGGACCTTTGGCTGTCTCGCGCACCGGGCTCGGACGCCCCCGTAGGCGCGCCAGGGGCGACCAAGGCTGAATCCGCAGAGGGCCGCCCCGTCCCACAATGGCCGCGCGGGAGATGCCGCCGCGCGAATGGCGAGCCAGGAAGCGGGCCCGGAGCGTGCCGCCGATCCCGCGGGGCGCGATCTCCGGAGAAATCCTCGTGCCCGTTCGACGGCTCGCGAGGGGTGCGACCGACCCGCCGATCCGGCACTCTGCGGGAGCCCAGCGCCGCACGATGGCGAGGGCCGACCGGCGGCCGAATTCGCGATAGTAGCGCCGGAGCAGCTGCGCCGCCGCATCGGCGCCATCGGCCGCGGTGGCGAATCCGGTATGACCCTCGCTGTCCGCGCCGATCTCTCCGTTCCAGCGGGCCTTCTTGATGCACCAGTAATTGTTCAGCTTGACGCAACGGGCGACGAAGGCCGGGGCGCCGGACGTGTAGCGGGCCACCAGAGCGAGTGAGGCGGGGCGCAGGCTTTCGGCTGCCTCATAGCGCCAGTTCGAGACGGCCCGGCCCTCGGATTCGAAGACCGGGAAGGGCGCAGAATTCCTTTCGGATGCCGCAGATGCCATCCGCCAGCGCGTCGCGTCCGGTCGAAGATCTTCGATCGTCCCCTCCAGGCGCGGCAGCAGCGTCGAGAGGACGAGGAGCGTGGTCAGGAGCACGGGATCTGCGAAGCTTGTTCGGGATCAGGGCAACGGCGTCCGGGCCAGAAGGGTTCAATCCGCGATGTCGATGTCCCTCGGGGCGACGAACCGCTCCAGCCGTCCCATCCCGGCAGCGACCGCATTCCAGGCGTCCCCGTCGAAATCCAGGACCACCACGGAAGCGGTGGGAAACTCCAGCGCCAGCCGCTTGCGTCCGTCCTTGTCGCCGGAGCCGGCCAGCCGCATCGCCAGATCCTGCAGGCCGGGATTGTGACCAATCATCAGGAGGCTCCCCACGATATCCGGCGTCGACCGAACGACGGCGAGCAAGGCCGTTTCCGGCGCCTCGTAAATCGATGGGACGATCTCGGCCTCGGGCCCCTGCAGGGCGCTCTGTATCGCATCCCAGGTCTCGCGGGTGCGCTGTGCCGGAGACACGACGACCGCCTCGGGAATCAAGCCTTCGACCGAAAGGTACGCCCCCATCTGCGGAGCAGCGCGCTTGCCGCGGTTGTTCAGCGGGCGATCGAGATCGGCGATGCCGGGCGGACGGTCGGACTTGGCGTGACGCAGGAGGATCAGGCGACGCATGCGGGCTTGGACTTTCAGGTGAATCCGACGACGGGATGCGGGATATAGGGCGCTTCGAGGGCACTCACCTCCTCGCTCGTAAGGTCGAGATCGAGAGCCGCGACGGCATCCGCGAGATGGCTCGGCTTCGACGCGCCGATGATCGGCGCGGTCACCACCGATTTCTGGAGCAACCAGGCCAGGGCGACCTGGGCGCGCGGCACGCCCCGCGTGGTGGCGATGGTCGAGACCTGGGCGACGATGGCCCGATCGGCCGCATCCGCGGAGGCGTAGAGATGCCGGCCGACCTCGTCGCTATCCTGACGCGCGCTGCGCACATCCCAGTCGCGGGTCAGCCGACCCCGGGCCAGAGGGCTCCAGGGCAGCACCGCGATGTCCTGATCCAGACAGAGCGGCAGCATCTCGCGCTCCTCTTCCCGGTGCAGCAGGTTGTAGTGGTCCTGCATCGTGGCGAAGCGGGTCCAGCCGTAGCGGTCGGCCGTGAAGAGCGCCTTGGCGAACTGCCAAGCGTACATCGATGAGGCGCCGATGTAGCGGGCTTTTCCGGCCTTCACCACGTCGTGGAGCGCTTCCAGCGTGACCTCGATCGGCGTCCCGTAATCCCAGCGGTGGATCTGGAAGAGGTCGACATAGTCGGTGCCGAGGCGCTTGAGACTGGCATCGATGGAGGCGAAGATCGCCTTGCGCGAGAGTCCACCGGCATTGGGCTGGCTCTTCAGAGGAAAGAAACACTTGGTGGCGAGCACGACGGCGTCGCGGTCGGCATAGTCGTCCAGGGCGCGCCCGACGATCTCCTCACTGGTGCCGTCCGAATAGGCATTGGCGGTGTCGAAGAAGTTGATGCCGAGATCGAGCGCCCGCTTGATCATCGGCCGGCTCTCGTCCTCGCGCAGGGTCCAGGGATGGGGACCGCGCTCGGGAACCCCGTAGGTCATGCAGCCGAGGCAGAGAGGCGAGACGTCGAGGCCGGTGCGGCCGAGCTTCTTCAGATTCATCGGAAGCGTTCCACTGGAGACGAACCTTGCGCGGGCCGCCCGATCTATCTGGGTTCCGCCGATGCGCCGGGCCAGGGGCCGACGCCGATGGTGCGGCTTAGTTACCGCGCTGCTCGCGCCGCATGAGGAAGGCGAGCTTCTCGAACAGCCCGACATCCTGCTCGTTCTTCAGGAGCGCACCGTGCAGCGGCGGGATCAGCTTGCGGCCATCGCGCTCGCGCAGGGTCTCGGGCGCCACGTCTTCGGAGACGAGAAGCTTGAGCCAGTCGAGTAGCTCGGAGGTCGAGGGCTTCTTCTTCAGACCCGGGACCTCGCGGGTCTCGAGGAAGACGCGCAGGGCCTCCTCGACCAGACGGTGCTTGATGCCCGGATAGTGTACCTCGACGATGGCCTTCAGAGTCTCGGCGTCGGGGAACTGGATGTAGTGGAAGAAGCAGCGCCGCAGGAAGGCGTCCGGCAGCTCCTTCTCGTTGTTCGAGGTGATGATGACGATCGGGCGCCGTTCGGCCCGAACCGTCTCGCCGGTTTCGTAGACGTGGAATTCCATCCGATCGAGTTCGGTCAGGAGGTCGTTCGGAAATTCGATGTCGGCCTTGTCGATCTCGTCGATGAGCAGCACCGGGCGCTCGGGGGCGGTGAAGGCCTCCCACAGCTTGCCGCGCCGGATGTAGTTGCCGATATCCGAGACGCGCGGGTCGCCGAGCTGGCTGTCGCGCAGGCGCGAGACTGCGTCGTATTCGTAGAGGCCCTGCTGCGCCTTGGTGGTCGACTTGACGTTCCAGGTGAGGAGTGGCGCACCGAGGCCCTTGGCGATTTCCTCGGCCAGCACCGTCTTGCCGGTACCGGGTTCCCCCTTCACCAGCAGCGGTCGCTCCAGCACGATGGCGGCGTTCACCGCCGTGGTCAGGTCGGAGGTCGCGACGTAGTCGGCGGTACCGGTGAAGCGCATGGCGGAACTCGCGGGATGGGGACGCTGAGACATCCGGGGTTAGAGCGCGGCCGGGATCCCCGCAAGGCACCGTCCGCGGCCGACGAAGACCGGTCGTGCTAGAGCGTCTTTCCGTCGTGCCAGACGCAGTTCGATGCCAGGATGCCGAGGTTGACGTCGGATTTCTGCGGTTGGGGCAGCGTCTTTCCGTCCATAGCGAGATCAATCTTGATCTCGACCTGCCCCTTCGCCTCGTTCTGGCGCCGGGAGAAGTAGCAGTATTGCTGGAACGGCTGGTCTTCGTTCGCACGAAAGTTCCAGCCGGTGACGATTTGGCCGTCCATGTAGGGCACCTGCTTGAACACGGTGAAGGTGGTGTTCACGGGGGCCTTCGAGGCCGGCGCGGCGTCGTTGCCGAGCTGCGCCTTCGTCGGAATCGGCGCTCCACCCGCCTTCGGCACCCCGCCCTCGAGCTTGAGGACGTTATCCGTCAGTGTGACCTCGCCCTTGGTCTTCAGGGTCACGTCGGACAGGGCCGCCTGCATCGCGGCCGCAATCTTCTCCGCCGCCGAATCGAACTGGTTCATGTAGGCATAGCCGTAGGACGCCGCGCCGAGTCCGGCGCCGGCGAGAAGCAGGAAGGCGCCTGCCCCGATGGAGCGGAACAGGAAAGCGCGCGCGGCGATGATCCGCGCCTCGGCCCGAAGGCGTCCGTTCACGCTCTGAGCGAGGACGACATTCTCGGGGGTGCCGGAGGTATGGATGCTCACGCGCCGGCTCCTGCGCTCGCGGCCTGTGCGGAGCCACGTCGATCGATCGGGATCACCGCGCCGCCGGCCGCGGCCGTTGCCGGAGCCGCGGGTGTCGCGGCGGCCGGCGCCTGGGCAGCGACGGAAGGCTCATCCGGCGCGCCTCGAGGCTGGCTCAAGGCCATTTCCTGGCGCAGGGCGTCGGTGATCGAGTCGAGCATGTAAGGGGTCGCGGCCGGGTCGACGGTGGCACCGAGGTCATCCTCGTCCATAAAGGTCTTGCGCACCGACACGGCGCAGAGGGCGAGGATCGTCGACGCGAAAGCGGCACAGACCGCCGGCACGAACACGAAGATCCGCAGGAAGGCGTGGACCTGCGCCTCGCTCACGTCGATCGGGTCGACGCCGTAGACCATGGCGGTGAAGGAGTGCAGCTGCGAGCGATTGACCGAGTTGCGATAGGCCTGCTCGGCGTCGGCGACCTTGCGCTCCGCCGCGCCCCGATCGAGGTCGCCGCGGGCCTTGCGTGCCTCTTCGAGCATCTTCGTCACGGCGCCCCGGTCGGAGCCGGCCTTCGCGACGCTCGCATTGAGGGTCGCCGTGCGCGGATCGGTAACGCACTTCATGTTCGAGTAGCGCTGACCACGGCTGTTGGTGCCGTAGACGCGTTCGCAGCGCTGCGCCGGCAAGCCGGCGAGCTGGCTGGCGTTCTCGGCAGCGCGCTTCTCGATCTGATCGAGCTCGGTCGTGTACTGCGCGACCCGCGCATCCGCCGTGGCGATGCGGTTGTCGATGGTGCCGCGATCAGCCTGTGCGTCCTTCAGGGCGGTCTTCGCCTTGGCGGCGTCCATCAGGCGCGGATGAAACATCATTTCGCCGAGCTGGGACACCGACTTGGTGGTAACGCCGGCCGCGAAGATGATGCCGACGATCGCCAGCGCGCGGATGAAATAGGAGCGCTGCGTGCGGGCCAGAATCCCGAGGGGGACGCGGCACAGCTCCACCGCCGCGTAGACCAGCGGGGCGAGGAGCATGAAGTAGAACGCCTGCGAGTCGCCGTCGCTGTAGACGCCAGCGAACAGCCACGCTCCCCAGAGCGAGGCACCGATGACCATGAACTCGACGAGATAGGCGATCGCGACGTAGCCCCACTTGATGCGGTAGCCCCTCTCGATATGTCGTTCGTGAGTCCAGCGGTCGGACTCCCGGCGCCAGTCTCGGGCTTCACGTTGCACGTCGCGGTTGGGCGGCGTCTTTCGCATGGGGCACTCGTGTCTCGAAACGCGACGCTGCGCGCTTAACCGTCCGTTAAGGCTTTGCCTTATGCGCATATTGTGCCGTTTTTGCGCCGCATCAGCGGTGCTGACCAGCACGGTCTCCCCATCCGAATGGTCGCAGCCGACCATTTTGTTGTTTCCGCGTGTGTGCGCTGTTGCGCCGGGATGGCCCCGGTGCCCATGGTCATGGACGGACTGGGCCGGGGCGCGCCCGTCCATAGCTCCGGCCGCTGGAGACATCCCCGACTGATGACGGACGTGCACGCCGGCTCCTACAAGGAAGCGATCCTATTCCTCGTCACCGCGGGCGTGGTGGTGCCGTTGTTCCATCGGCTGCGCATCAGTCCGGTGCTGGGCTTCATCGGGGCGGGCGCACTCCTCGGTCCCTTCGGTCTCGGACGCTTCGCCGAGACGCACCACTGGGTCTCGACCTTCACCATCGCCAACCGGGCGGAGATCGCGCACCTCGCCGAGTTCGGCGTGATCTTCCTCATGTTCATGATCGGCGTCGAGCTCTCGTGGGAGCGTCTGCGAACGCTCCGCCGCCTCGTCTTCGGCCTCGGCTCCATCCAGGTCCTTGCCTCCTCGGTCGTGATCGGCCTGATCCTCCTGTCCCTGTCAGTGCCGCTCGCCGCCGCGATCATCGTCGGACTGGCCCTCGCTCTGTCCTCGACCGCGATCGTGCTGCCGGTCCTTGCGGACCAGAAGCGACTGAATACCCCGGCGGGCCGCGCAAGCTTCGCGGTCTTGCTGTTCCAGGACCTCGCGGTGGCCCCGGTCCTGTTTGCCATCGCGGTGCTCGGCAGGAACGACGGCTCGGATGTGGGGGGCGCCCTCGCCCTCGCGCTCGGTCAGGCGGCTGTCGCCATCGTGGTAATCGTCGTGGTGGGACGTGTGGCGCTGCGGCCGCTGTTCCAGCTGGTGGCCCGAACGCGCTCGCCCGAGCTGTTCATGGCGGCCTGCCTCCTGGTCATCATCGGCACCGCCGTGACGGCTGCCGCCGCCGGGCTCTCGATGACCCTCGGCGCCTTCGTGGCCGGGCTGTTGCTGGCGGAGACCGAGTATCGCCGCGCGATCGAGGCGACGATCGACCCGTTCAAGGGCCTGCTGCTGGGGGTATTCTTCGTCTCCGTGGGCATGAATCTCGATCCAGCCCACCTCATGTCGGCCCCGGGCGCGGTGCTGGGGCTCGCCCTGGCCCTGATCCTCATCAAGGGCGCCGTCATCGTCATCGCCGCGCGTTTCCTGAAGCTGTCCCGGGCAGTGGCCGTCGAAGCAGCCCTTTTGCTGGGTCCCGGCGGCGAGTTCGCCTTCGTGCTGATCGGTGGCGCCTTGGCGGGCGGGCTCGTGCCCGAGGAGGTCGGGCAGGCCGCCCTGGTCGTGACCACGGTGACCATGATCGCGATCCCGGCCCTCGCCGTGCTGGCGCGCCGCGTCGGCAGGCGACTCTCGACCGCGCAGCTCGGCCGGGCGCGGGCCGAGCCGGTGCCGGATCGTCAGCAGAACCGGGTCATCATCGCGGGATACGGCCGCGTCGGGCGGCTCGTTGGCGAGATGCTGGTCCGGCACAAGATCCCGTATCTCGCCCTCGACGCGGATGCGGCCCGAGTCTCGGAACATCGCCGTCTGGGCAATCCGGTCTATTTCGGAGATTCGGCCAATCCCGAGCTGCTGCGCCGCTGCGACATCGCCAATGCCCGGGCCCTCGTCGTTACCCTGGACAATCCCAGGGCCGTCGAGGCGGTGGTGGAAGCAGCCCGGGCCGAGCGGCGCGACATCACCATCGTGGCGCGGGCGCGCGATGCCCGACACGCCACCGCGCTCTACGAGATGGGCGTCGATGATGCAGTTCCCGAAACCATCGAGGCGTCGCTCCAGCTCTCGGAAGCCGTCCTCGTCGATGTCGGCGTGCCGATGGGGCTCGTGATCGCTTCGATCCACGAACGACGCGACGAGTATCGGGCGATGCTGAAGCGGAAGGAGACCGAGGTCCGGCCGGCCTTTCGGGCTCGCCGCACCGTCGGCAAGGTCGTGGAAGTCCGGGACGCGACGCCTGCGGACGAGGCCAAACCGGTCAGCAAGACCGCCTGAGGAACGAACCCGAGCGCTTCAGAGCAGCCGGCCCTGGCCACGGGGGGGCATCATGGGCACGGACAGGGAGTTCGAAGCGGATGGTTTGGATGGACCGGGGACCGTGCCGCTCCGCCCGGCCTTGAGCCCCGCTGGCGGCTTCGGAGATGCCGGCTTGAGGGCATCGGGCGGCTTCGGCGTTCGGGGTTTGGCCCGACGGACGGACGAATGGGCTGCCGGATCCATGCCGGGCGCGTAGCTGCAGCGATAGACGATCT
The DNA here is from genome assembly GCF_001423285.1 of Methylobacterium sp. Leaf111. Taxonomy (NCBI): domain Bacteria; kingdom Pseudomonadati; phylum Pseudomonadota; class Alphaproteobacteria; order Hyphomicrobiales; family Methylobacteriaceae; genus Methylobacterium; species Methylobacterium sp. Leaf111. The sequence continues at coordinate 110,431 of NZ_LMNE01000001.1, forward strand.
CGTCCGGCGGACCGAGGCCGGTGTCGAGCGGGATCGTCACCGTATCGTCGTTGAAGCGCCATTTGCGCGTGCCCTTGTCCCAGTAAAGCCAGATCGTCGTCGGATGCCCCTGGATCGAGAAGATCGCCGCCTTCTTGGAGACCGCCCGGATGGTGCGCGGCTCGTACATTCCCTTGGCCCGGTAGGCGTCCGCGAAGGAGGCGGGTTGCCGGTCAATGAAGGTGTTGCGCACCACCTGAATCGTCGCGCCCGGCTCCGAAAGGAACCGCTTGAAATCGCTCAACGAGCGCAACGCGAGCGCCATGTCGGTCACTCCCAACTCAACCCGAAGACCATGCGCCCTGACGACTTGCCCTGACTTGCACGAGACCGTGGGGCCAAGATGTTCGATTCAGATGACAAGTCCCGTTCGCTGGAATAACGTCCGCTTGGCACTATCAACAGAAATCCTGGGTTATACCCAGCTTAACGTATGTGACTCGGCCAGGCGTCGGGCGCGGGTCGGGTCTTGACCACGACACCGGCTTCCCGCGTTGTCACCCCATGCTGCTCCAGTTCTTCACCGCCCTGCGCGACACCAAGGTCCCCGTCACGCTGCGGGAGTTCCTGACGCTCCTGGGTGCGCTCGACCGGGACCTCGCCGAGAAGCGGATCGAGGAGTTCTACCTCCTGGCCCGTACGACCCTGGTGAAGGACGAGCGCAACCTCGACCGTTTCGACCGCGTGTTCGGCACCGTGTTCAAGGGCATCGAGACCCTGGGCGCGGCATCCGAACCGACGCCGATCCCGGAGGAATGGCTGCGCAAGCTCGCCGAGAAGTACCTCACCGATGCCGAGAAGGCAGAATTGCAGGCGCTCGGCTGGGATAATCTGTTCGAGACCCTGAAACAGCGCCTCGCCGAACAGCGGGAGCGCCACCAGGGCGGCAACAAGTGGATCGGCACCGGCGGCACCTCGCCGTTCGGGGCCTACGGCTACAATCCGGAGGGCATCCGGATCGGCCAGGACGGCAACCGCAACTTCCGCGCCGTGAAGGTCTGGGACAAGCGAGAATTCCGGGACCTGGACGACACGGTCGAGCTCGGCACCCGCAACATGCGGGTGGCTCTGCGACGCCTGCGCCGCTTCGCCCGCAGCGGCGCGGCGGACGAACTCGACCTCGACGGCACCATCCGCGAGACCGCCGCCAAGGGCTACCTCGACGTGAGGCTCCGGCCGGAGCGGCGCAATGCCGTGAAGGTCTTACTGTTCCTCGACGTGGGCGGCTCGATGGACTTCCACGTGGCTTTGGCCGAGGAGTTGTTCTCCGCTGCCCGCTCGGAGTTCAAGCACTTCGAGCACTTTTACTTCCACAACTGCCCCTACGAGCGCGTCTGGCGCGAGAACCGGCGCCGGCACGACGAGACACTGCCACTCCTCGACGTGCTGCGGACCTATCCGCCGGACTATCGCGTGGTGTTCGTCGGCGACGCCTCCATGAGCCCGTACGAGATCGCCATGGCGGGCGGATCGGTGGAGCACTGGAACGAGGAACCTGGCGAGGTCTGGCTGAACCGCATCCTCGAGCGGTTTCCGAAGACGGTCTGGCTGAACCCCGTTCCGGCGGAACACTGGGCCTACACCCAGTCGATCGGGATGATCCGCCGGCTGATGGGAGAGCGCATGTTCCCGCTCAACCTCGAAGGCATTGATGCGGCGATGCGGACTTTGGTCCGGTAAATTACTCTACCGCCATCGGAAATCCGGCGCCGGGCTCGGGCGGCCTCGCGCGATGGCGGGCTCCGAGCGCCCCTTCAGCCCTGACGCGCCGGCGTCGTGACGCTGAGCCCGTCCAGCTCCGGGGTGATGCGAATCTGGCAGCACAGCCGCGAGGTCGCGCGCACGTCGGAGGCGAAATCGAGCATGTCCTGCTCCATCGCCTCGGCGGGACCCACGACCTCGGCCCAGGCCGCATCGACGTAGACGTGGCAGGTGGCGCAGGCACAGGCGCCGCCGCATTCCGCATCAATCCCCGGTACGTTGTTGCGGATCGCCGCTTCCATCACGGTCGATCCCACGTCGCCCTCCACGGTCCTGGCCGTTCCGGCGTGGTCGACGTAGGTGATCTTGGGCATCGGGGGCTCCGGGCTCGGACAACGCGTAGTACGGCCGGTTGTGCGGCGCAGAGCCTGCCTTGAAGGGGCAGGCCTCCGAATGCAAGCGCGCTCGCCGACCGGGCGATGTTTCCTGCGCTTACGCCGCAGCGGCCGCGCCGTTCCATCGACGATCCGCGACGCGACGTCCGGGCTCGGTATTTCAGAGGGGTCGCGTCGAGGTCGCGAGGGTTTCGGCGATTGCGGCGGCGAGCGTTTCGGCGGGGACGTCCGTCCCACCGACGCGCAGCGCGTCCTCGATCGCCCCCGAGATCCGGGCGACGCGGACCGCACCGATCCCGAGAGCCGAGCCCTTCAGGGTGTGGGCGAGGTCGGCCCGCTCGGCCGGCTCCCGGTCCGGATCGACGATTCCCGGCAGGAGGCGGTGGCACTGGGCCGCGAAGAGCCCGAGGAGCTCCGCGGCCAGCGCGGCGTCGCCGAAGGTCTGGCGCGACAGGTGGTCGGCATCGAGGAGCACCGCCGCCGACGGGTCTGGGAAATCCGGTTCTCGCACTGCATCCTCGCGCGCCTGCGGCGGCGGCCATCCTGGCTATCCACAGCTGAGCCCCGCCGTCGTTCGCTTCCGTCTACGCGTTGAGGCATCATGCAGAAAGACGACGGCGCGGTACCGGCCCTCGGCTTGGTAACCATTCCGTTAAGGTTTTTTGGGCGCTGCGGCCGGCTCGGGTATCCGAGCCCTGTGCCGAAGTCTAAAGTTCCTTGGTAAATTGGTAAAAGTAACCTTGATCGACGGGCGCGGCCGCCGATCGGGATACGCGTAACGAGGCGTTGAATGGCCACGGAAAAGAAGCTCAAGGACCCGGCCGAGGCGGCTCTGTCGGCGATCGAGCAGGCTCTCAACCTCGACGCTTTCGCTCAGGGCGACGAGGCATCCCGGGTGGAACCCCGCCTGCCGGATGTCGGCGACGGCGATCCCTTGCGCGATCCCAGCGGTCGCCTCGCGCCGCCCCGCCTCAACCTCGACCAGCCCCTCGCCTCGGACCTGCCGCCGCCGGACCGCAACCGGCCGCGCCGCGAGGGCGGCCTCCTGCCGCCCGACCGTTCCATGGTGGCCAACGACGATCGCCAGAACATCGGCATCCTGCAGCAGACCCTGCGCGTGCGCCCCTCGCGCACCCCCTACCTCATCGCCGCCGCGGCGGGCGCCCTCTGGATCGCCGGCCTCCTCGCCCTGGCCTGGGTGCAGTCCTCCGGCGACCTGCGCGGCTTCTTCCAGGGCCTGACCGCGCTTCAGGGCGCCGTGGCGGCGACCGCCCTCGTGGGCCCCGTGGTGCTGTTCGCCATCATGGGGATGCTCGCCGTGCGCGCCCAGGAGATGCGCCTCGTCGCCCGCGCCGTGGGCGAGGTGGCGATCCGTCTGGCCGAGCCCGAGAACTTCTCCACCGACGCGGTGCTCACCATGTCGCAGACCGTCCGGCGCGAGGTCGCGGCGGTCGGCGACGGCGTCGAGCGGGCCCTGGCCCGGGCGGGCGAGCTCGAGACCCTGGTGCGCGGCGAGATCGCGACCCTGGAGCGGGCCTATTCCGACAACGAGATCCGCATCCGCTCCCTCGTCGAGGAGCTCGTCGCTCAGCGCGAGTCGATCATCGCCAATGCCGAGCGCGTGCGCGGGGCCATCACGGGCACCCACCAGAGCCTGACGGCGGAGCTCGACGGCGCCGCCGAGCGCATCGTCTCCGCGGTGAACGGCGCCGGCGACCGGGTCACCAGCGCCCTCGATGCCCGCGGCGAGGCCATCACCTCGGCCCTCGGCGACCGCGGCGACGCCATCACCGCCGCCCTCGGCGAGGCCGGCGACCGGGTGGTCGAGCTGGTCTCCGGCCGCGGCGACGACCTCGTGCAGCGCCTCGCCTCCACCAGCGAGGGGGTGCGCGGCAGCCTCGCGGAGGTCGGCAGCGCCCTCACCCTGTCCCTGGAGACCCGGGCCGACGAGGTCACCCGGGCCTTCGAGCGCACCGGCGGCATCCTCACCACCACCCTGGCGGAGAATGCCGGGCAGGTGGCGCGGACCCTGGCCCAGACCGGTTCCGAGGTCATCGAGGCCCTGAACCGCCAGGGCGGCGAAGTCCGCCAGACCTTCGAACTGTCCACGCGCGGCCTCGAAGAGGCCTTCCTGGCTCGCGGCTCCGAGCTGACGGCTCAGTTCTCCTCCACGGGCGGCGAGATCACCGCGCGCTTCGCCGAGACGGGCGATGCCCTGCGCGCCCACTTCGCCGAGACCGGCGCCGCCCTCACCCACGACATCTCCGTGCGCGGCGATGCCCTGCGCAGCGAGATCGAGACCGCCGGCACCGGCGTGTCCGCCCTCATCGAGGCCCGGGCCCGCGAGGCCCAGACGGGTCTGGCCGCCGCCGCCGGCAGCATCATCGAGACCTTCACGGCCCGCGCCGACGGCGTGCGGGAGGACCTCGTCCGCTCCGTCGACGGCATCGCCTCCGGCCTCGACACCCAGGGCGGCGCCCTGGCCGATCGCATCGAGACCGCCGCGGCCCGCCTGCACGAGACCATCACGGTCCACGGCTCGGAGGTCTCGAACCTGTTCGAGACCCGCGGCCGCGACACTCAGGCCGGCCTGGCGCTGGCCGCCAGCGCGATCATCGAGAGCTTCGGCGCCCGCGCGGACGCCCTCCGGGAGACCCTGATCGGCTCGGTGGAGGACGCGACGACCCGCCTCGACGAGCGCGGCGGCACCCTGGCCGAGCGCATCGAGGCCGCAGCCACCCGCCTGCGGGAGACGATCGACGTGCATGGCGGTTCGGTCTCCGAGCGCATCGACGCGTCGGGCCGCGAAGCCCAGGCCGCCCTGGCCCTCGCCGCCAGCGCCATCGTGGAGACCTTCGGCAACCGGGCCGGCGGCGTGCGCGACGACCTCCTCCGCTCGGTGGAAGGCCTCGCCAACGGTCTGGACCAGCACGGCGCGGCCCTGGCCGAGCGCATCGAGACGGTGGCGAACCAGCTGCATCGGACCGTCACGGTCGAGGGCGCGACCCTGGAATCCACCCTCGGGGCGACCGGCGATCGCGTCGGCGAACTCGTGCGCCTGCGGACGCAGGAAGCCACGCAAACGCTCGAGGGCGCCCTGTCGGCCCTCGGCTACACCTTCGAGACCCGGGCCCTGGAGGCGGTGGACAGCCTGCGCGCCACGGCCGCGACCCTCGAATCCGAGATCGGCAACCGGACGTCCGAGGCCGCCGACACCTTCCGCCGCAGCGCGGAGGAGACCACCGTGGCCCTCGGCGCCAGCACCACCGAGGCCGCGCAGTCCCTGCGCCGCGCCTCCGCCAGCGCCACCGGCGAGCTGGAGGCCCGCACCGTCGAGGCGGTGCAGATCTTCGAGACCCGGCTGGCCGCCACCTCGGCCGATCTCGCGGCCCGGACCGCCGAGGCGGCCGAGCTCCTGCGCAACGCCGCCGACGGCCTCGGCGGCACGGTGGGCAGCAGGGCCAGCGCCTCCATCGAGGCCCTGCGCAGCACCCTGGATGCCGTCAACGACGAGCTGGCCCGGCGCGCCGAGGAGGCCGCCGGCACCATCGCCCGCGCGGCCGACGGCCTCGGCGGCGATCTCATCGCCCGCATCCGCGACGTCGAGACGGTCTTCGACAACCACGGCCGGACCCTGGGCAACCTCATCGCCTCCCAGGCGCAGGACGCCCAGACCCAGCTCGCCAATACCGGGCGCGACATCGTGCTGGCCGTCACCGCGCAGGGCGCGCGGGTGAACGACGCCCTCAACCAGACCGGCGCCAGCTTCGCCGACACCACCGAGACTCGCGTCCAGGCGATCGACCGCGTGCTCAACGACCGCCTCGCGACCCTCCAGGAAACCATCGCCCGCGGCGACATCCTGGCCGAGCGCATCGCCCGCGACACCGCCGCCCTCACGGAATCCGTGTCCGGTCGCCTCGAGGAGATGGACCGCGTCATCACGGTGCAGGGCAAGGTGGTGGCCGACAGCATCGCCGCCCGCACCCGGGAGGCCCAGGAGACCGTCGAGAGCCAGCTCGGCGCCCTCGAGGAGCGCTCCGCCCGTCGTTCGACCGAGATCGGCGAGACCTTCGCCAACCTGGTCGCCCAGATCGACGGCCATCTCGGCGGCCGCGCCACCGCCCTGAACGAAGCGCTGATCGTGCGGACCGCCGAGATGGCCCGCGTCATGGCCGAGGGCGGCCGCGACCTGGTCCAGGCCCTCGACACGCGGGCGGACACCATGGCCCTCGACATCGCCCAGCGCGGCGCCAGCCTCGGCGACGTCCTCGGCGAGCGCTCGGCGGACATCGCCCGCCGCCTCGACGAGCAGACCCTGGAGCTGTCCCGCCGCCTCGACGAGGGCGCCGGCCGCTTCGATGCCGGCGTGCTCGGTCGCCTGGAAGCGATCGGCACCGCCCTCGAGGAGCGCAGCCGCCTCATCGAGGAGTCGTTCGGAGCCCAGGCCTTCGAGGCGATCCGCCTGATCGAGAGCCGCACCCGCGCGGTGGACGAGGATCTGGCGACCCGCACCCGCGAGCTCGTCGACATGATCGTCGAGCGCACCGGGAGCGCCAACCAGGCCCTCGACACCCAGGCCGTGGCCATCCGCGAGGCGTTCTCGCAGCGCGCCGACGAGCTCGTCCGCCTCATCGATGCCCGCACCGCCGCGATGGGCACCGAGCTCGACGAGAAGGGGCGCGCCGTGTTCGGCGCCCTCGGCGGCCGCATCACCGAGCTCGCCCGGCTGTTCGACCTCGGCAGCAATTCCCTCGGCGCGGTGCTGGAGCAGCGCGGCGAGACGATCCTCGCTCGCCTGCGCGACATGGTCACGGAGGCCGATCGCCAGCTCAGCGAGGGAGAGGGCCGCCTCGGCACCACCCTCGACCGCCGGACTTCCGACATCAGCTCGCTCCTCGACGAGGGCGTGCGCACGGTCCACCAGCTGCTCGACGACCGCACGGGGGAGATCCGCGCGCTGCTCGACAACCACGCCAGCTCCCTGGGCTCCAACTTCAGCGACCACATCGCGCCGCTGCACGACACGCTCGACCAGCGCGGCCGGGCGTTCGTGGACACCATCGCGGCCAGCCTCGGCAGTGCCGCCGAGGCGGTCGAGGCGCGGACGCAGGCCCTGGCCACCCTCTTCGAGGAGCGCATCGAGCACCTCGACGAGGTGGTCGACCGTCGCGGCGGCAGCCTCGCGGACTCGGTCGAGGCCAGGACCCGCGCCCTCGCGGAGACCTTCGACCAGCGCATCGGTGTCCTCGACGAGCTCGTGGACACCCGCGGCAGGCGCCTCACCGAGACGCTGGGGGCCCAGGCCCAGAGCCTGGTCGAGCAGTTCGACCAGCGCCTCGGAAGCCTGGACGACGTGGTCGAGCGCCGGAGCGGCGAGATGGCCCAGGCCGTGGACGAGCGCACCCGCGCGCTCGCCAACCTGTTCGACCATCGCATCAACATCCTGGGCCAGCTCGTCGACCATCGCGGCGCGCAGCTGACCGAGACCCTCGAGGGCCGGACCGAGGCCCTGACGGCCCTCCTCGACCAGCGCATCGGCGCCCTCGACGCGATCGTCGACGGCCGCGGCAACCACCTGACCCAGTCGCTCGACGCCCGGGCCCAGGGCCTGCGCGGCCTGTTCGACGAAGTCCTGAGTGCCCTCGACGGCCTGATCGACGGCCGCGCCGAGGCCCTGACCGACCGGGTCGAGACCCAGACGCGCGGCCTCACCACCCTGTTCGACGAGCGGCTCGGCGCCCTCGACCGCCTCGTCGACCACCGCACCGGCACCCTGTCCGACGAAGTCGATGCCCGCGCCCAGGCACTGGTCTCGCTCATCGACACGCGGGTCGGTGCCCTCGACCAGGTGGTGGATGAACGGGCGGGCGCCCTGCGCCAGCAGGCCGAGGCCATGGCGCAGGCCCTGGTCTCCCTCTTCGAGGAGCGCGCCACCGGCCTCGCCGCACAGGCGGACGACCGGACCCGCGCCCTCGTGGCGATCTTCGACGAGCGCCTGGGGGCCCTGGAGGGCCTGGTGGACGGGCGCGCCGGCACCCTGGCCGACCGCGTCGAGGAGCGGACCCGCACCCTCGCCTCGGTGTTCGACACCCAGCTCCGGACCCTCGACGAGACGGTCGAGCACCGGGCCGACAGCCTCTCCCGCCAGACCGAGGAGCGCGGCCTCGCGCTCGCGGCGATCTTCGACGAGCGCCTGCGTGCCCTCGAGAGCCTGGTGGATGGACGCGCCGGCGCCCTGGCCGACCGCGTCGCGGAGCGGACCCACACCCTCGCCTCGGTCTTCGACAGCCAGCTGCGGACCCTCGACGAGACCGTGGATCACCGCGCCAACGTCCTGGCCCAGCAGGCCGAGGACCGCGGCAGCGCCCTCGCGGCGATGTTCGACGAGCGGCTCACGGCCCTCGGCGGCCTCGTGGAGGCCAGCGCGGCGGAGTTCGCCCGCACCATCGACACGCAGGGCCAGGCCCTGACGGAGGCGGTGGACAGCCGGTCGGAGGCCTTCACGAGCCGCATCGACACCCGGATGAAGGTGTTCGCCACCCTCGTCGCCTCGCGCGGCGACGCCCTGGCCACGGCCTTCGATGACCGCCAGGACGCCTACGCGTCCCTGGTCGACCAGCGCACCGCGGCGATGCTGGCGGCCTTCGACGCGCGGGTCGACCGCCACGCGGCCCTCGCCGAGGCGCACAGCCAGGCCCTGGCCGCGGCCCTCGACCAGCGCAACGAGGCCGTGGCGGCCCTGCTCGACACCGGCACCGGCGCCATGACCGAGGCGTTCGACCGTCGCTCGACGGCCCTGGCCGGACTCATGGAGGCCCGTGGCCAGGCCCTCGCCCGCCGGCTGGCGGAGAGCGCCGAGACCATCACCCGCGCCATCGAGACGGGGGGCGGTGCCCTGGTCGAGACCCTCGACGGACGCGGGAACGCGGTGGTCGCCCAGCTGACGGACCAGTCCGAGCGCCTGCGCGAGATCGTGGACGGACCGGCGGCCCAGCTCGTGGAAGCCCTGGCGCTGCGCGGCGACGCCATCGAGCGCGCCCTGCAGGAGAGCGGCGCGCCGCTGGTCGCCGCCATCCGCGAGCGCACCGAAGCCCTGGCCGCCCAGTCCCGCGCCTCCGCCGAGACGCTGCTCTCGGCCATCGACGGCGGTGCGACCCGGGCCATCGCTTCCCTGAACGACGCCAACGCCCAGATGCGCGGCGAACTCGCAGCCATCCTTGAGCGGATCGACGGGGCCAACGACGCCCTGCGCGAGCTCCTGGCGGGAACCGGCCAGAACCTCGGCCACATCGAGGCGGGCCTCTCGCACCGGGTCGCCGACATCCGCGACGGCCTGGCGGCCGTGGCCAGCGAGACGGATCGGGCCAGCGCGGGCGTGTCCGAGCAGGTCCACCTTCTCCGGAACGTGGCCGAGGGCGCCCTGCGGGACGCCGCCGAGCTGGCGGCCTCCCTCGACGAGCGCGGCCGTGCCCTCGACGAGATCGGCCGCACCCATGCGGGGACCCTGCGGCAGGCCGTCGGCCACCTCGAAGGCGCCGCCGGGCAGCTGCAGGGCGCGGCCGGCCAGATCCAGGGCGCCGAGAGTCGCCTCGCGGACCGTCTGGGCGAGCGCGAGGCCGCCATCGCCAGCGTGCTGTCGCGGATCGAGGAGCGCTCCGGCACCCTCGACGCGCAGACCGCGCGCTTCGACGCGATGATCGGCGAGACCCTGCGCGCCGCCGAGGAGCGGGCGCGGGCCCTGGGCACCAGCCTGTCCGAGACCGCCGCGGGCGCCGGGACCACCGTCGCCGCGGCGTTCGAGGGCCTGCGCGCCAGCGCCGACAGCGAGAGCGGACGCACCGCCGAGGCCGTGCGCACCGCCATCGAGGCGGCGTCACAGCAGATGATGGGCGTCCTCGAAACCGCCTCCGGCCGCTTCGGGGACTCCGTCTCCGGCCTGCGCGAGATGGCGGCCGAGATCCGGCGCGAGCTCGATGCCACCCGGGCCGACCTCCAGCGCGGGGTGCTGGAGATCCCGCGCGAGACGCAGGACGCCACCGGCGAGATGCGCCGGGTGGTCTCCGAGCAGCTCAAGGCCCTGACTGAGCTTTCCGGCCTGGTCCAGAGCGCGGGCCGCGCGGTGGACGCGGCGGTTCCGCAGGTGTCGGAGCCGAAGCGCCCCGCCGCCCCGGCGCCGGCCCCCGCTCCCGCCGCGACCGCTCCGGCGAAGGCCGCCCCGGCCAAGCCGGCCGCGGCCCCGGCCAAGACGGTCGCGGCAACGGCGGCGAAGGCCGCGGCTCCGGCGGGCCGCCCCGGCACCTCGATGAACCTCGTCTCCGCCCCCGCGGCGGGACGGACCGGCCCGGCGTCCCGCGCCGAGGCCCGGCCGGGCGAAGGCCGCGGCTGGCTCTCCGACCTGCTGACGCGGGCCTCCCTCGACGAGGATGCGGACCCGGCGCCGGACGCGCCGGCTGCGGCCACGACGCAGCAGGCGGAAGCCCAGAAGAACGCCGCCGAGCGCGGGCGCACCGCCCTCGAGACGATCTCCAGCGACATCGCCAAGATGATCGACCACCAGACGGCGGTGGAGCTGTGGGAGCGCTATCGCCGGGGCGAGCCGAACCTGTTCGACCGGCGGATCTACACGGCGCAGGGCCGGCAGACCTTCGAGGAGGTGCGCCGCCGCTACGCCGCGGACGCCGATTTCCAGCGCACGGTCGACCGCTACGTGGGCGAGTTCGAGCGCCTGCTCGGCGACGTCTCGAAGAACGACCGCGACTCCTCGCGGGCGGATGCCTACCTGACCTCGGAGACCGGCAAGGTCTACACCATGCTGGCCCATGCCAGCGGCCGCTTCGACGGGGCGTAGGGCCCCGCACGCCCCGGACCGGACGAACGGACCCCCCGCCCTCCCCCCGGAGGGCGGGGGTTTTTCCGTCGCGGACCGGCGCGCGTCAGATCAGGCCGAGGCCGGCGAGTTCGCGGCGCAGGGATTCCGGCATCTCGGCGAGCCCGCCCGCCGTGCGGGCGTCGAGGTCGGCCGGCGCATCCTCCGCCTTCAGGTAGCGCCAGCCCTGGAACGGCCGGCAGGGACGCGGCGACACGGCGGTGACGTCGGGCTGCAGGATCAGCCGGCAGCGGCCGATCCCGTCCGCATCCCTGAACGGCGTGATGGCGGTGATGGACTGGCGGCACAGCAGCGTGCCCTTGATGACCCAGTAGATCGAGCCGCGCCCGACGATCTCGGCGGCGCGGGTCGGCACCATGCGGGTGGTGTGCATCGGGGCGGGATCGCGCCCCTCCCGCAGGGCCGCCGCGCGGGTGTGGGCGATGCGCGCCTCGAGATCGCCGATGCTGGCGGGACCGACGCAGAGCTTCAGCAGGTGCAGGGTTTGGGCGGCGGGCATGACGGCGGACATGGCGGCGTTGTAGCAGCCGCGCCGCAGCCGCGCGCCTCCTTCCGTGGACGGCGCGACCCCGCGCCGCTCTCGGGTTCGGTCCTTATGAGAAGAGCGCGCGCTTCTCGTCCTCGGACAGCGCATCGATCTCGGCGAAGGCCGTCGCGATATCGGTCTGCGCCTGCTCCGAGACCCGGATCGTCGCCGTCGGCAGCGTCTCGGGCAGATCCCCGGCCGGAGCGTCCTCGTCTTCACCCGTCGGGCTCGGCTCGGCCTCGGGCTCCTCCGGCGCGACCATCGCCTCGGCCGCATCCGGGGCCGCGGGCTCGGCCGCTTCGGAGACAGCGAAGGCGGCCTCGCCGGGCGAGGGTGCGTCCTCGGCGTGCGGGTCGTCCGCACGCGCGGACGCCTCCGGGGGCGCCGTCGCGGAGGCGCTGTCCGCCAGGGCGTCGGTCGCCTCCAGGAAGACGATGTCGTCCTCGGCGGACGGGTCGTCCGACAGCGGCGCCCGGGCGAAGGCCACGGGCGGCACCGGCTCCGCGGACGATCCGTCCATGTCGATGTAGCGGTCGACGTCGCTCTGGCAGAGGTCGGCCTGAACCTCCGGCGCGCTCGACCCCCCGGGGCCCGCCGGGACCGGATCGAGGGCATCGCCCCAGATCGCCATCATGGCGGCGAGGCGCTCCTCGAGGTAGCGCAGGGTGTGGATGATGCGCGCCGTGCGCTGGGCGGTGAGGTCCTGGAACGAGCAGGCGGTGTAGATGGCGGTGGCGCGCCGGTCGAGCTCGTCGCAGATCGCGGCGTCGGAGCCGAATTCCCGCAGGGTCCAGGCGGCCTCCTGCACGTGCTCGGCGGCGCTGAGGATATCGGAGGTCGCGTTCTCGGTGGAGCGCACGATGGCGTCGAGGGCCGCGGAGGCGCCGCCGAGCCGGCTCTGATCCTGCTCGGGTGCGTTGATGGCGGCGATCTCGGCCTTCGTGCGGGCGATGGCGTGGGCCATGTCCATGAGGTCGCCGCGCACGCGCCCCATCTGGCTGCTCTCGCGATCGCGGGTGACCACGCTCTCCAGGCGGGCGATCGCGTCGAGGAGGATCCCGGTGTCGCTGGTGCGGTTGCGGCGGAGATAGGCGTCGAGGAACCAGCGACCGCGCTCGCTCTCGGTCATCGCCGCTTCGATGCGATCGTATTCCGAGATGTCGAGGGACGTCAGCGAATGGGAACTCGACATCAAGTACGTGTCCTTGGCCGCGGGGGCCGGCACGCGATGGCCGGGTCCAAGCCGTCTCAGGTTGACAGGATCGTTTTAACGCCGGCTTTACGCAGCGTCCGCCTGACGCGACGTTCCCACAGGCCCCCCTCGTCCCAGTCCGGTCGCTGTGTCTGACCCTTCTCCTGCTCCCCCGGAGCCGAACGCCTTTCGGCTGTCGGTGCTCTACGCCGTCGTCTTCGTCGAGATCGGCATCGCCATGCCGTTCATGCCGGTCTGGCTCAACGCCCTCGGGCTCGACGCGGCCGTCATCGGCGCCCTGCTGGCCCTGCCGATCGCGATCCGCATCGTCGCCACCGCCCCCCTGGTCGGGCTGATCGACCGGGGGATCGCCGCGCCGCGGATCCTGCTCGCCGGCAGCTTGGTCCTGGCCGGAACCTACGGGCTGATGCCCACGGGCGCCGCCCTCGGCTGGCCCGTGCTCGCCCTCCTCATCGCGCTGAATGCCGTCGCGGCCGCCCCCCTGGTGCCCAGCATCGACTACCTCACCCTGGGGGCCGTGCGCCGGAGCCGCCGGCTCGACTACGCGCGGATCCGGATGGCCGGCTCCATCGGCTTCCTCCTCGCCAACTTCGCCGGCGGCGCCGCCCTCGGGGCGATGGGCGAGCGCCTCGCCGTGCCCCTCCTCCTCACCGTGCTGGCGCTGATCGCCGCCGGGGTCGTGGCGGCGGCCCGCATCGACGCGCCCCCGGTCCCGCCCCGCCACCCCGAGGCCGGCCGGCCCGCCCTGCCCCGCGTCCTGTGGTTCTCGATCGGGGCGGCGGCCCTGATCCAGTCGAGCCACGCGGCGATCTACGCCTTCGGGAGCATCCACTGGAGCACCCACGGCATCGCCCCTGCGTGGATCGGCACCCTCTGGGCCATCGGCGTCGCCTCCGAGATCCTGCTCTTCGCCCTGGTCGGCCGCCTGCCTGCGCACTGGCACAACCCCTTCGTCCTGCTCGGCCTCGGCGGCGGTGCCGCCATCCTGCGGGCGTTCGGCATGGCCGCGTTCGGGGATCGCCTCGGGGCGGTGATCGTCCTCCAGGTCCTGCACGGCCTCACCTTCGGGGCGACGCAGCTCGGCGCCATGGCGGCGGTGTCGCGCTTCGCCCCGGACGGCGCCCGCGGGCGGGCCCAGGGCACGGTCAGCTCCGCGGGCGCCCTCGCCTCGGCCAGCGCCACGCTGATGACCGGCGCCGCCTACCAGGCCGGGGGCGGGCCTCTCGCCTTCGTGTTGATGGTGCCCCCGGCCGGCCTCGGCTTGTGCCTCGCGGCACGCGCCGCGCAGGCCGCCCGCGCGTTCAGCCTTCACAGCACCACGATTGTGGGTCAGGGGGCAGGACAAGCCGATTAACCTTGACCGTCCGGTAACCCGGATCGGTGTACCGTGACCGCGGCATGGAGTGCGGCGTCATTGGCTAGAGCCGAGATCAGGACCCTTCCGGAAGCTGCCGACGCCGCGATCCTCGCGGGCGGTCGCGTCGGCCTGTCCGGACGCTGGACCGCCGACCAGGGCGCGGCCGTGGAGGTCGCCGCCGCGCGCATCGCCGGCAGCGCCGCCGGCACGGCCCTCCTCGTCGATCTCAGCGGGGTCGCCCGCCTGGACACCCTCGGCGCCTGGGTGCTGGAGCGGACCCGCGCGGAGATCGAGGCCGCCGGCGGGCGCCTGGCCTATGCGGGCGCGACGCCCGAGCACCGCATCCTTCTGAGCGAGGTGAAGCTGCACCCCGCCGAACCGCCGCCGCCCCGGCGCGGCCGCCTCTTCGACTTCCTCGACGATCTCGGGCGGCGCGTGGTCGGCGCGAAGTCGGATTTCGTCACGGGGCTCGCCTTCTTCGGCGAGGTCGTCACCGCCTGCATCCGGGTCGCGGCCCGCCCCGGCACCTTCCGGGGAACCGCCCTCGTCAACCAGATCGAGCAGGTCGCCTTCCGGGGCGTGCCGATCATCGTGCTGATCTCGTTCCTCGTGGGCGGCATCGTCGCCCAGCAGGGCATCTTCCAGCTCCAGCGCTTCGGCGCCCAGAGCTTCGTCGTGAACCTGATCGGGCTCCTGATCCTGCGCGAACTCGGCGTGCTGCTCACCTCGATCATGGTGGCGGGGCGCTCCGGCTCGGCCTTCACGGCCGAGATCGGCTCGATGCGGATGCGCGAGGAGGTCGACGCCCTGCGGGTCATGGGCCTCGATCCCATCGAGATCCTGATCGTCCCGCGCATCCTCGCCCTGGTGATCGGCCTGCCGATCCTGACCTTCCTCGCCTCCCTGGCGGCCCTGGCCGGCGGCGGCCTCACCGCCTCGCTCTACGGCGGCATGACCGTCGACGCCTTCCTGGCGCGCCTGCAGGCCGCGGTCTCGCTGCACCACGTGGCGGTGGGGCTGATCAAGGCGCCGTTCATGGCGCTCATCATCGGCATCATCGCGACCATCGAGGGCTTCGCCGTGGAGGGCTCGGCCGAGTCCCTGGGCCGCCACGTCACGGCCTCAGTCGTCAAGTCTATCTTCATGGTGATCGTCCTCGACGGATTGTTCGCCGTCTTCTTCGCTGCGATCGATTTCTGAGGCTCGGCCCGAACGTGTCCGCCCCGCACCCGCAGACGAGCCTCAGCCATCCGGCGCCCGCGGTCGCGCCGGAGCCGATCATCCGCGTGCGCGATCTCGTGGTCGGCTTCGGCAGCAAGATCGTGATGAAGGGGCTGAACCTCGACATCCGGCGCGGCGAGATCCTGGGCTTCGTCGGCCCCTCCGGCCAGGGCAAGTCGGTCCTGACCCGGACGATCCTCGGCCTCGTGCCGAAGCGGGCCGGCACCATCGAGGTGTTCGGCGAGGACGTGGACGGCCTCACGGTGACCCGGCGGCGCCAGATCGAGCAGCGCTGGGGCGTGCTCTTCCAGCAGGGCGCTCTGTTCTCGGCGCTCACCGTCAAGCAGAACATCCAGATGCCGATGCGCGAGCATCTGAACCTGTCCGACCGCCTCCTCGACGAGTTCGCCCGCCTGAAGATCGAGATGGTCGGGCTGAAGCCGGATGCCGCCGACAAGCTGCCCTCCGAACTCTCCGGCGGCATGATCAAGCGCGCGGCCCTCGCCCGCTCCCTCGCCCTCGACCCCGAGATCCTGTTCCTCGACGAGCCGACCTCGGGCCTCGACCCGATCGGCGCCGGGGAGTTCGACGAGCTCGTGGCGACCCTGAAGCAGACGCTGGGCCTCACCGTCTTCATGGTCACCCACGACCTCGACAGCCTCTACACCGCCTGCGACCGCATCGCGGCCCTGGGCGACGGCCAGATCATCGCGCAGGGCACGATCGCGGAGATGCTCGCGAGCGACCATCCCTGGCTGCGCGCCTACTTCCACGGCAAGCGCGGGCGCGCGGTCGTCTCGCCCGGCACGCCTCATGCGCCGGCCTGACGCCCGCCGCCCATGGCGTGCCGCCGCGCACCGCCCGTGCCCCACCCCGTCAAGGTATTGCTGATCCGATGGAGACTCGTGCGAATTACGCGCTGATCGGCGCCTTCACCCTCGCGGTCCTGGTGGCGGCCTTCGGCTTCGTGTTCTGGCTGCAGGGCGGGTCCCGGAGCCAGGTCCGGCAGGCCGTGCGCATCGTGTTCTCCGGCAGCGTCGGCGGGCTCGCCAAGGGCTCCACGGTGGCCTTCAACGGCATCAAGGTCGGCGAGGTCATGGACGTGCGCCTGCTGCCGCAGGACCCGCGCCGCGTCGTAGCCATCGTGGAGGTCGAGCGCACCACGCCCCTGCGCGCCGACACCCGCGCCCGCCTCGATTCGGCGATGCTCACCGGCGTCTCGACGATCTCCCTGTCGGGCGGCAACGCCGACGCCCCGGCCCTGACGCCGGGCTCGGGCGACCAGATGCCGACGATCTTCGCCGACAGCTCCGACATCCAGGACATGATGGCGGCGGCCAAGCAGATCGCCCAGCGGGCCGACGACGTGCTCCAGCGCCTCGACAAGGTGGTGGCCGGCAACGAAGGCGCGATCACCCGGACCCTGGCCAACGTGGAAACCTTCTCGAAGACCCTCGCGGAGGCCGGGCCGGCGGTGAGCGGCCTCGTGAAGGCGATCGACGGCCAGAAGCTGAATCGCGTGATCGACAATGCCGAGCGGTTTTCGAGCGCCCTCGCCGCCGGGAGCCCGGACATCGAGGGCGCCCTCAAGGACGCCCGGTCCCTGGCGGCAAAGCTCAACGCCTCCGCCGACCGCGTCGATGCCGTCCTGAAGGGGGCCGAGGGCTTCCTCGGCTCGGCCTCCGGCTCGGCCGGCACCAGCACCTTCACCGAGGTGCGCGAGGCGGCGATCTCCGTTCGCGACGCCGGGCGGGCCTTCCGGACCCTCTCCGAGAACCTCGACAAGCGGACCTCGAACATCGCCACCAGCTTCAACCGCCTCAGCGGCACCGGACGGCGCGAGGTGGAGGCGCTCTCGACCGACGGCCAGCGTACGCTCAACACCCTGAACCGCACGGTGAAGAGCCTCGAGCGGGATCCGTCGCAGGTCATCTTCGGCGGCAAGCCATCGTTGCCGGAATACAACGGTGGTCGTTGAAGCAACCGCTCTCCGGCCATGCGTGCTGCGGCGCACGGCAACATTCCGGACTTGAGTTAGTTTACCGCCACGCTGTGCGTCAGTGCGGCGACGGGTTTCCGGAATGCGTATGACACTTCACCAGACGGCCCCCGCGCTCGTCGCGATGCTTCTCGCCACCGGCCTCGGCGGCTGCGGCGGCGGCGCGGTGCCGCTCACCTTCGATCTCGCCGCGCTGCCCCCCAGCGGGCGGGCCGTCGGCGCGGCTCGGTCGTTCAGCGTGGCCGAGCCCGTGGGCATCCAGCCCTTCGAGGCGGACCGCATCATCGTGCGCGAGCCGGGCGGAGCCCTGTCCTTCCTCGGCGGCGGCCAATGGGCCGACCGCCTGCCGCGCCTGATCCAGACGCGGCTGATCCAGAGCCTGGAGAATTCCGGCCGCCTGAAGTCGGTGAGCCGCCCGGGCGACAAGATCGTGTCCGACTACCAGCTCATCAGCGAGATCCGGGCCTTCGACATCGCCGCCGGCTCCGGCGAGGCGGTGGTCGACATCTCCGCCAAGATCATTGCGGAGGGCACGGGCAAGGTGATCGCGGCGCGGATCTTCACCGCCCGCGTGCCGGTGCAGAAGGTCGATGCCGGCACCGCCGCCGTGGGCCTCGATGCCGCGCTGGCGCGGGTGCTGGGCGAGATGGTGGCCTGGGTGAATTCCGGCCGCTGAGGCTCGCGGGGCCGACGCCCTCCCGGCCTCATTCCATCACGGCCGCCTTCATGATGACGACCATGATGGCCTTGGCCGGCTCCGGCCCGATGCAGCGCACGGTGTGCGGCCGGTCGCAGCGGTAGCGCAGGGTCTCGCCGGCCCGGGCGCGCTGGACGGTGCCGGCGACCTCGACCTCGAGCAGCCCCGACGTCACCGTCAGCGATTCCACCGAGCCGCGCTGGTGCGGGTCGGAATCGAGCACGCCGCCCGGATCGGCGGTGAGGTCGTACCATTGCAGCCACTCGACGGTCTTGATCCAGCCGATGATGGCGAGGCGGACCCTGCCGTCGTCCGAGACCAGGATCGGCGTATCGGCGCGGGAGGTCTTCTCGATGAAGGGCTCCTCGTCGCTCGTCGCGAGCACCCGCTCGATCGAGACGTCGAGGGCCTGGCTCAGGCGCCAGATGGTGGCCAGGGTCGGGTTGGTTTCGTTGCGCTCGATCTGGCTGATGATCGACTTGGCCACCCCGGACTGCTCGGCCAGCTCCGACAGCGACAGGTTGTAGGCCTTGCGCAGGCGCTGGATCGTCTTGCCGAGCTGCCCGGAGAGCACCTGCGCCCCTGTGAGTATGTCCCGCTGCCGCCCGCGCTCGGGCGTCGTCACCTGGTCGTCCATCTGTTCCGAGATCCGCGCGTCCGTTCCGTTAACCGGACGCTTGTGCGGTACTTCAAACGCAAACGGCGGGGCGACGCAAGGCGCGGTCAGACCCAGAGGGCATGGAAATGGTGCACCGGGCCGTGGCCGTGCCCGACGGGAACACCGTCCGCCCCCGCGATGGCGGCGGAGACGTAGCGCTTGGCCTGCGCGACCGCCTCGACCATCGGCAGGCCCCGGGCGAGGCCTGCCGCCACGGCCGACGACAGGGTGCAGCCGGTTCCGTGAGTGTTGCGGGTGCGGATGCGCGGGGCGGCGAAGCGCCGGAGCGTGCCGTCGCCGCGCATCAGGTGGTCGACGCTCTCGTCGCCCTCGCCGTGGCCGCCCTTCACCAGGACGGCCCTGGCCCCGATGGCGAGGAGGCGGCGCCCCTGGGCCACGGCGGCGTTCTCGGTCTCGGCGGTGAATTCGCCGATCAGGGTCGCGGTCTCCGGCAGGTTGGGGGTGACGAGGTCGGCCAGCGGCAGGAGGTGGCGGCGCAGGGCCTCCACTGCGGCCTCCGAGATCAGCCGGTCGCCCGAGGTCGCCACCATCACGGGATCGAGCACGATCGGGATCCGGCCCGCGTGGCGGGCGAGGCCGGCCGCCACCGCCTCGATGGTGGCCACATGCGACAGCATCCCGATCTTCACCGCCCCGACGGCGAGGTCGGAGAACACGCTGTCGATCTGCGCCGTCACGAAATCGGCCGGCACGTCGTGGATGGCCTGGACGCCGCGGGTGTTCTGCGCGGTCAGGGCGGTGATGACGCTCGCCCCGTAGACCCGCAGGGCCGCGAAGGTCTTCAGGTCGGCCTGGATGCCGGCCCCGCCGCTCGAATCGGATCCCGCGATGGTGACGGCGATGAAGGTCATGGCTTGGAGATCCTGGCGTTTTCCGCAGCTTAGGCCGCGACGCCCCGCGCGGCGAGGGCCGAATCGACCCGGAAGCGCAGGTCGCGGGCGCGCCCGGCCACCGACTCGCCGGAAAAGAGCGAGGAGATCACCGCGATCCCGTCGGCCCCGGCCTCGATGACGGCCGCCGCGTTGCTGGAATCGATGCCGGCGATCGCCCCGAGGGGGAAGGCGGCGCCGCGGGCGAGGCGCCCCCGGAAGACGATGCGGGCGAGGCCGTCGAGCCCCACCGGCGGGTCGGGATTGTCCTTGCTCGTCGTCGCGAACACCCCGCCGATGCAGGCGTAGTCCACCGGCAGGCGGTAGAGCTCGTCGGCCTGGGTGCCGGTCTTCAGGGTGAGGCCGATGAGCGCCGCGCGGCCGAGGAGGCGGCGGGCCTCGGCCGGGTGCAGGTCGCTCTGCCCGAGATGCACGCCCTCCACGCCGGCGGCGAGGGCGAGGTCGACCCGGTCGTTGATCAGGAGCGGCACCCCCGTGCCCGCCAGCGCCGCCTGGATCGCCCGGATGCGGGCCAGGGCCGCCCGGGCATCCGCGATCGCCTTCTCCCGGTACTGCAGGAGCGTGCACCCGCCCTGCACGGCCTCCGCGGCCATCGCGGCGAGGCGCGCGCCGTCGGTGCCGGAGACGCCGGTATCGAGGAGGCCGTAGAGCCGCAGATCGACCGGCCGGCCCCGTCCGATGGCTTCGTCCCGTCCGATCACGCTGCGTTTCCCCGGTTCCGTCGCTGGTGTGCCGCACTGTAGGGCTGCGCCGCCGCGATCGGAAGCGCCGGCACGGGCGGAGCTTTCCGGCGCGGTGTCGCGTTGCCACCCCCGAACCCGACCGTCAGCCAGACAGGGACACGCTCCGCGCATGGACCGCACGCAGAAGCAGAAGATGCTCGCCGGCGAGATCTACGATCCCGACGACCCGGAGCTTCACGCCGACAGCCATGCCTGCAAGGTCTGGATGCAGCGCTACAACGCGGCCCTGGCGGAGACCCCCGCGATCCGCCGCGACCTCCTGCGCGAACGCCTCGCCGCGGTGGGCGACGGCGCGGTGATCCGGCCGCCGTTCCACTGCGATTACGGGCTGCACATCAGCCTGGGCGCCCACGTCTTCCTGAACTTCGGCTGCGTCATCCTCGATTGCGCTCCGGTCAGCATCGGCGACCGCACCCAGATCGGGCCCGGCGTTCAGATTCTCACGCCGGACCATCCGCGCGAGCCCGGTCCGCGGGAGGCCGGCCTCGAATTCGCCCGCCCGATCCGGATCGGCCGCAACGTCTGGATCGGCGGCGGCGCGATCCTGCTCCCCGGCATCACCGTGGGCGACCACGCCATCATCGGCGCTGGCAGCGTCGTCACCCGCGACGTTCCCGAGGGCGCCACGGTGGTGGGCAACCCCGCCCGCGCCCTGCCCCGCAGCCAGCCCTGAGGCGTCCGCCCCGATCCCGACTGGGGGCGCATGCACCGATACCCCCCTTGGGACGAATGCGCCGCGGCGGTTTTTCCACATTCATCACGCCGCCGCGATGTGCCATGAGCAGGGGTAGGCAAGGCGGACCAGACGGATAGCGGCGGGGATCGGGGCGCGTGACCACGGCGGAGGAGACCCAGCGGGATTCGGAGGGGGAGCTCTCCAATCCCTCCGCCGTCGGGCTCGTGGCCGTCATCGTCGCCGCCACCGACGGCGAGCCGCGCGCCCTCACGGTCCAGGTCGGAGGCCAGGCCAGGGGCCGCTCGGACGGCCTCCCGGCGGGGCCACTGGTGCCCGAGCACCCGACACTGGAGCGCGGCCTGCGCGCATGGGTCGAGCGCCAGACCCACCAGCGCCTCGGCTACGTCGAGCAGCTCTACACCTTCGGCGACCGCGACAGGCAGGGCGACGATGCCGGCGGCCTGCACTCCCTGTCGGTGGCCTATCTCGCCCTGGTGCGCGAGGTACGTCCCGGCGGACTGGCGGAGGCCTCCTGGCGCAACTGGTACCGCTACCTGCCCTGGGAGGATTGGCGGGAGGGCCGGCCCGAATCCCTCGGCGAGATCGAGACCCAGCTCCTGGCCTGGGCCGAGCAGGCCCCCGACCCGAAGCTGCGCCGCCGGCGGGAGGACCGCCTCGGCCTGACCTTCGGCCTCTGCGGCGGCGCCTGGAACGAGGAGCGGGTGCTGGAGCGCTACGAGCTGCTGTTCGAGGCCGGGTTGATCCCGGAAGCGCAGGGCCAGTCCGGCGAGGCCCGCGAAGACGACCTCGCGATCACCGGCCAGCCCATGGCCCTCGACCATCGCCGGGTGCTCGCCACCGCGATTGGCCGCCTGCGGGGCAAGATCAAGTACCGCCCGGTGGTGTTCGAGCTGATGCCCCCGACCTTCACGCTCTTCCAGCTGCAGCGCACGGTGGAGGCCCTGTCCGGCACCAACCTGCACAAGCAGAACTTCCGCCGCCTCGTGGCGCAGCAGGGTCTGGTGGAGGAAACCGACGACGTCACCAGCGGCGCGACCGGCCGCCCGGCCCGCCTGGTGCGCTTCCGCCGCGAGGTTCTGCTGGAGCGCCCGGCCCCGGGCTTCCGCCTGCGCCCGGTCCGCCGCCCCGCCTGACCCCCCTGCCGGACCCGAATGACATTCGCGGTGCAGCGTCATTTTCGCATCGCAAAAACGTTATGCTCAAACCCTGTATATCTGGACAAGGCGATCGGGGCCGCCTACGTTAGTCGGCACAATGCTCAGTTTGAGCATAAGTGAGGACGCGTCAATGGCGGCGACCAGTCTCCCGATCGGCCCGGCTTCCCAAGGCCTTCCCGCGGGCTTTCCCCTGCCGGACATCTACGCCCGCGTGAGCCGTCACGTGCCGGCGATCGAGTGGCCCGCCCTGGCCGAGGACGTCGCCGCGATCCTCGAACTGAAGAAGACCCGCAACGCCGTCATCCTGGCCCACAACTACCAGGCGCCGGAGATCTTCCACACGGTGGCGGACATCGTCGGCGACAGCCTGGCGCTGGCCCGCGAGGCCGTGACCGTGGATGCCGACGTCATCGTGCTCGCCGGCGTCCACTTCATGGCGGAGACGGCCAAGCTCCTGAACCCGGGCAAGACGGTGCTGATCCCCGACAGCCGGGCCGGCTGCTCCCTGGCCGACTCGATCACGGCGGCGGACGTACGCGGCCTGCGGGCGAAGTACCCGGGCGTTCCGATCGTCACCTACGTCAACACCTCGGCGGCGGTGAAGGCCGAATCCGACCTGTGCTGCACCTCCGGCAACGCCGTCGAGGTGGTGCGCTCGCTGAACGCGCCGCGCGTGCTGATGATCCCGGACGAGTTCCTGGCGCAGAACGTCCAGGCGATGGTGCCCGAGGTCGAGATCCTGACCTGGGCCGGCCATTGCGAGGTGCACGAGCAGTTCACCCCCGCCGACATCCGCGAGGTGCGCGAGAGCTATCCGGGCGTCACCGTCATCACGCACCCGGAATGCCCGCCGGAGGTCGTCGCCGAGGCCGACTTCTCGGGCTCGACCGCGATGATGATGAACTTCGTCCTGGAGAAGCGGCCCAAGCAGGTGGTGCTCGTGACCGAGTGCTCCATGGGCGACAACATCGCGGCGGCCAATCCGGACATCGAGTTCATCAAGCCCTGCAACCTGTGTCCGCACATGAAGCGCATGAGCCTGAAGAACATCCGTCACGCCCTGGAGACCATGACGGAGGAGGTCACGGTGGAGCCCGCCCTCGCCGAGCGCGCCCGGATGGCGGTGGAGCGCATGCTCGCGGTGCGGACGCGATGAACGCGCACGCCCCGATCTCCTTCGCGCTTCCGGGCTCGGACCGGATCATCGTGGTCGGCGCCGGCATCGCCGGCCTCGCAACGGCCCTGCGCCTCGCGCCGCGCGCCGTCACCCTGGTCACCGCCGCGCCCCTCGGGTTCGGCACCGCCACCGGCTGGGCGCAAGGCGGCATCGCCGCCGCCATGGGGAGCGACGACGCTCCGGCCCTGCACGCCGCCGACACGGTGGCGGCGGGGGCCGGGCTGACCGAGGCCGACGTGGCCCTGCGCGTCGCCGAGGCCGGCCCCGGCCTGATCGACTGGCTCGTCGGCCTCGCGGCCCCCTTCGACCGGGACGCCGCCGGCGGCCTCGCCCTCGGCCTCGAGGCGGCACACTCCCGCCGCCGCATCGTCCGGGCCGGCGGGGATTCCACCGGCCGGATGGTGCTCGAAACACTGGTCCGGGTTGTCGCGCGCACGCCCTCCGTCACCATCCTCGTGGCCTCGGCCCGCGACCTGATGCGGGATGCCCGCGGCGCCGTGGCCGGCGTGGTCTGCGAGCGCGACGGCGTGCGCTTCTCCCTGCCGGGCCGCGCCGTCGTTCTGGCCACGGGCGGGGTCGGGGCGCTCTATGCCTCGACCACCAACCCGCGGGGGGCCACCGGGCGCGGCCTCGCCCTAGCGGTCCGGGCCGGCGCCGTGCTGCGCGACATGGAGTTCGTGCAGTTCCACCCCACCGCCATCGCCACCGGCGCCGATCCGATGCCCCTGGCCACCGAAGCCCTGCGCGGCGAGGGGGCGCGGCTGATCGACGAGACCGGCGCGCCCGTCATGGCGGGCATCGCCGGGGGCGATCTCGCCCCGCGGGACGTGGTGGCGCGGGGCATCTTCCAGGCGCAGGCCCGCGGCGCGCGGGTCTTCCTCGATTGTCGCGGCGATCTCGGCGCCCGCATGGCCACGCGGTTTCCCACGGTTGCCGGCCTCTGCGCCGCGGCCGGCATCGATCCGCGAATCCAGGCGATCCCGGTCCGGCCGGCCGCGCACTACCACATGGGCGGCGTGAAGGTGGACGCGACCGGCGCCAGCACCGTGCCGGGCCTGTTCGCCTGCGGCGAGGTCGCCTCGACCGGGCTGCACGGCGCCAACCGGCTCGCCAGCAACTCGCTGCTCGAAGCGATGGCCTTCGCCCCGGCGATCGCCGAGGCCGCCTCCGCGGTCCCGGCCCCGGGCCAGGCCCGCGCCGAGGCCGCGACGCCCCGGAGCGAGGGCGACCCCGACGCCCTGCGCACCGTGATGGAGCGGCAGGTGGGCGTTGTGCGCGCGGCGGACGGTCTCGCCGAGGCCGTGCGCCACCTCGCCCCGGCGGCGCGGGGCGGCTGCGACGTCGCCCTGACCAGCCTCGCCATCGCGGCCTCGGCCCTGTCGCGGCGGGAGAGCCGCGGCGCGCACTGGCGCACCGATCATCCCGCCCAGGAGGCGCCGGTGCATACCGAGCTGGCGCTGTCCGACCTCTGGGCGATGGCCGAGGCGGTCGCGCCCGGCCGGGCCGTCGTCGCCGCCTGAGCCTCGCGAACCCGGTCCGGTCCCCAGGGGCGGGGCCGGCCCTCGTCCTCCATCCCGGAAGCTGGACCATGTCCGATCCCTCAGAGCTGCCTCCCCTGCCCCGCCTGATGGTGGAGCCCATCGTCCGCGCGGCGTTGCTGGAAGACCTCGGACGGGCCGGCGACATCACCACCGACGCCATCGTGCCGGCCAGCGCCCGCCTGGAGGGCGTCATCGCCGCCCGCCAGGACGGGGTGATCTCCGGGGTCGACACCGCGATGATCGCCTTCGGGCTGATCGATCCGAGCGTCGCCGTCACGGTGGAGCGGGGCGACGGCACCCGGGTGAAGCCGGGCGACGTGGTGATCCGCCTCGCCGGCCCGGCCCGGGCCATCCTCACGGCCGAGCGCGTCGCCCTCAACCTGCTGTGCCGCCTATCCGGCGTCGCCACCGCGACCGCCTCCCTCGTCGAGGCGGCCCGGCCCCACGGCAAGGCCCGCATCGTCTGCACGCGCAAGACGACCCCGGGCCTGCGCGCCCTGGAGAAGCACGCGGTGCGCGCCGGGGGCGGCTCGAACCACCGCTACGGTCTCGACGATGCCGTGCTGATCAAGGACAACCACGTCGCCGTCGCCGGCGGCATCGTGCCGGCGATCATGCGCGCCCGGGCCTATGCCGGCCACCTCGTGAAGATCGAGGTGGAGGTCGATACCCTGGAGCAGCTCGCGCAGGCGCTCTCGGTGAAGGCCGACGCGGTGCTCCTCGACAACATGTCCCCGCAGCAGCTCACGGAGGCGGTGGCGATGATCGACGGGCGGGCCATCGCGGAGGCCTCGGGCCGGATCAACCGCGACACCGTGGGCGCGGTGGCGGCTTCCGGCGTCGACCTGATCTCGTGCGGCTGGATCACCCACAGCGCGCCGATCATCGACCTCGGCCTCGACGCCGTCTGAGGGACGCCCGCACGGCCAAGGTGCCACGGTGTTGCCATGAAATCACGACGCGGCGGCAAGCGTCGTTGCAGTGCAAATTCGGCTTGGCTTTGAAGCGTGAGCGTTTACGTCTTGGGCACACTTCGCACCGTAACGTGCGTCAAGTTTTCCAAGTCGTTTCCACAGACTACGTTCGCCTTTGAGAGGCTCCGATGCGCCGTTTCGCCCCCGCCCTGACCGGGCTCGTCTGCGCGCTGGGCGCGTGGGCGTCGCCCGCCGCCGCCTACGAGATCGACCCGCTCACCCGTCAGCCGCTGGATAACGCCCTGGTCATCCGGGTGCGGCCGCAGAACGAGCCCGTCGCGCTCCCCACCGCCAACGCCTCCCTGCCCGTCGCCGACCCGATGGCTCCGTCCTCGGCCGTGCCGCAGATGTCGGCGATCCAGCGCGAGGAAGTCGCCTATGCCGGCGGCTACGCCCCGGGCACCATCGTGGTCTCCACCGGCGAGCGGCGCCTCTACTACGTGCTCGGCGACGGCAAGGCCCTGCGTTACGGCGTCGGCGTCGGCCGCCCGGGCTTCACCTGGGGTGGCGTGCAGACCATCACCATGAAGCGCGAGTGGCCCGATTGGCGTCCCCCGGCCGAGATGCTGCGCCGCCGCCCCGATCTGCCGCGCTTCATGAAGGGCGGCATCGAGAACCCGCTCGGCGCCCGCGCCATGTATCTCGGCAACTCGATCTACCGCATCCACGGCTCGAACGAGCCGGAGACGATCGGCACCGCCGTGTCCTCGGGCTGCATCCGCATGACCAACGACGACGTGGCCGACCTCTACACCCGCGCCAAGGTCGGCGCGAAGGTCATCGTCCAGCGCTGAACGCGCCGTACGCGTCCTGACTTTCCCGAGGGGCCGGTGGACACACCGGCCCCTTTCTCGTGGGCGACGCGCTACTTCGACACCGCGAAGAAGCGCGACAGGAGCCAGAGGGGCACCACCACGACCGCGCCGGCCAGGATCCAGCGGCCGAAATCGTGGAAGGTGGCGAGACCGAGGTCGATCAGGGTCCGCACCGCGTCGTAGGCGTGCCAGAACAGCAGGCCGGGGGTGACGCCGAGGGTCGCCATCACGGCGCCGACCAGCACCGACAGGAACAGGAGCTTCATGAAGACGGCAGCGGGCGAGCCGCCGAGGAAGCGCCGCAGGGCCGAGCGCCGGCCCGGCTCCGGGATCGGTGCGCCGGCATAGGGCTGCCCCCCGTAGGGGGGCGGGCGGCGCGGATCGTGGTCGAGCGTCATCGGGTCCTATCCTTGGCCATGTTCTTCGCCGTGTCCTTGGCCGGGTTCTTGGTGGTGTTCTTGGCGGTGTTCTTGGCGGTGTTCTTGACCGTGCTCTGGGCCGGGTCTTCGGGCCGTGCCCTCGGGCCGGGCGGTGCCGCCTCTCAACCCGGCGAACCCGGCGGAACCGTGACGCGGGCGACACAGTTTGCACGAAACACGACACATGCGAGAGCGTTCGGCGTTTTCGCACGGGGGACGGATGGCACCGTCGCGTGCAGGGTCCCATCTTAACGATGCGATCTGCGTCGTCCCCGACCGACCCTCGCCCCGCAGACTGACCCGTCCATGAAACGAACCGCTCCATGATCGACCACGCCCTGTTCGATCCGGCGATGATCGACCCCGAGACCCAGCGCCTGAACGCCGAGATCGTGGCCGCGCATGCCGCGCAGGCGGATCCCTGGTCGATCCCCATCACCGAGGTCCGGGCGCGCCGCCGCCAGGGCACGCAGGCCTCGCCGGCCATGCCGCGCAGCGCCCGGGCCGAGATCCTGACCATCGACGGGCCCGCCGGCCCCCTGCAGCTGCGCGTCATCCGCCCCGATGCGCGGAAATGGTCGAAGCTGCGCGGCGCCTACCTGCACATCCATCGCGGGGGCTGGGTCTGGGGCTCGGCCGACGAGCAGGACCCGTGGCTGGAGCGCATCGCGGACGTCTGCGGCTTCGTCTGCCTGTCGGTGGAGTATCGCCTCGCGCCCGAGCACCCCTACCCGGCGGCCCTCGAGGATTGCGAGGCCGCCGCCCTCTGGCTCGCGGGTCCCGGTCGGGCCGAGTTCGGCATCTCCGCCCTGACCATCGGAGGCGAATCGGCCGGCGCGCAGCTCGCCGTGATGGTACTCCTGCGGCTGCGCGACAGGCACGGCCTGCCCCGCGCCTTCCGGGGGGCGAACCTCAATGCCGGCTTCTTCGACCTCGGCCTCACCCCGAGCGTGCGCAACTGGGGCGACGAGCGCCTGGTGGTGAACACCCGGGATCTCACCAACTTCGCCAACGACTACGTCCGCGAGGGCATCGACCGGCGCCGGCCCGACGTCTCCCCGGTCTATGCCGACCTGAAGGGCCTGCCGCCGGCCCTGTTCACCGTGGGCACCCACGATCCGCTCCTCGACGACACGCTGTACATGTCGGCCCGCTGGGCGGCCGCCGGCAACGGCGGACACACGGCGATCTATCCGGGCGGCTGCCACATCTTCGTGCGCTATCCCGGGGCGATGACCGAGCGGGCGCTGGAGCTGATCGACCGCTTCCTGATGGCCCTGGCCTGAGCAAGCGCGCGGCCGCATCCCCCCTGCCGGAACGCTTCGCCGCGTGGTTCGCCGCGCGCGGCTGGACGCCCCGGCCCCACCAGCTCGAACTCCTCGACATCGTCGGGGGCGGCCGCTCGGCGCTCCTCGTGGCGCCGACGGGCGCGGGCAAGACGCTGGCGGGCTTCCTGCCGAGCCTCACGGCCCTGGCGGCGCGGCCGGCGTCGGCGAAGCCGCGGGGCCTACACACCCTCTATGTCTCGCCCCTGAAGGCGCTGGCCGTCGACATCGCCCGCAACCTCGATGCGCCCATCGCCGAGATGGGCCTTCCCGTCCGCGTCGAGACCCGCACCGGCGACACGCCCTCGCACAAGCGCACCCGCCAGATCGCGCGACCGCCCGACATCCTGCTGACCACGCCGGAGCAGCTCGCCCTGCTCATCGCCCATCGCGAGGCGGCGGACCTGTTCGCCGGCCTGTCCTGCGTCGTCCTCGACGAGCTGCACGCCCTCGTCACCTCGAAGCGCGGCGACCTCCTGTCCCTGGCGCTCGCGCGCCTGCACCGCCTCAGCCCCGGGCTCACGGCCATCGGCCTCTCCGCCACCGTGCGCGAGCCGGACGAGCTGCGCCGGTATCTCGTTCCGCAACACCCCCCCTCCTCCACCGAAACGGAAGACGGCAGGCCGGCCATGGCCGAGCTCGTGGTGGTGAAGGGCGGCGCCGCCCCCGACCTCCACATGCTGGAGACCGGCCTCACCCTGCCCCTGGCCGGCCATACCGCCTGGCAGGCGATGCCGGCGATCTACGACCTCATCGGGCGGCACCGCACCGTGCTGGTCTTCGTCAACACCCGGCTCCAGGCCGAGTACACCTTCCAGGAACTCTGGCGCATCAACGACGCCAACTATCCCATCGCCCTGCATCACGGCTCGCTCGATGCCACCCAGCGCCGGCGGGTCGAGGCCGCCATGGCGGCGGGCCAGCTGCGGGCGATCGTCTGCACCGCCACCCTCGACCTCGGCATCGATTGGGGCGACGTCGACCTCGTGGTGAATATCGGCGCCCCCAAGGGGGCGAGCCGGATTATGCAGCGCATCGGCCGCGCCAACCACCGCATGGACGAGCCGTCGAAGGCCTATCTCGTGCCGGCCAACCGGTTCGAGATGCTCGAGTGCCAGGCCGCCCTCGACGCCGTGGAGGCCGCCGCCCAGGACACGCCCGACGCCCGCCTCGGCGCCCCCGACGTGCTGGCCCAGCACGTCCTCGGCATGGCCTGTGCCGATGCCTTCGACGCGGTGCAGCTCTACGCCGAGATCGTCTCGGCCGCCCCCTACGCCACCCTGTCCTGGCAGGATTTCGAGGCGGTGGTCGATTACGTCGCCACCGGCGGCTACGCCCTGCGGGCCTACGAGCGCTTCGCCAAGATCCTGCGCGGGCCGGACGGCCTGTGGCGGGTGCGCGATGCCCGCATCGCCCAGCAATACCGGATGAACGTCGGCACCATCGTCGAATCCGCTAAGGTGAAGGTCCGGCTCGCCCGCGGCGTGCGCGGCAAGCCGGGCGCGATCCTGCCCCGCGGTGGCCGGGTGCTGGGCGAGATCGAGGAAGACTTCGCCGACACCCTGACGCCGGGCGACACGTTCCTGTTCGCCGGCGATGTGCTGCGCTTCGAGGGCCTGTCCGAGGACGAGGCCCTGGCGACCCGCGCGGGGCCGGGCACCGACCCGGCGATCCCGTCCTATGCGGGGGCGAAGTTCCCGATCTCGACCTTCCTGGCGGCGCGGGTGCGTGCCCTGATCGCCGATCCGTTCGAATGGGACCGGCTGCCGCGCCAGGTTTCGGACTACCTCCTGCAGCAGCGGACCCGCTCGGTCCTGCCCGGTCCCACGGGACTGCTGGTGGAGACCTTTCCCCGCGCCGGGCGCTACTACCTGACGGCCTTTCCCTTCGAGGGGCGGCTCGCGCACCAGACCCTCGGCATGCTGCTCACCCGCCGCCTGGAACGGGCGCGGATGCGGCCCCTGGGCTTTGCCGCCAACGATTACGGCATCGCCATCTGGCTCAACCGCGATGTCGGCGAACGCATCGGCCAGGAACCGGACTTCCTCGAGACCCTGTTCGCCGAGGACATGCTGGGCGACGACCTCGAGGCCTGGCTCGACGAATCCGCCATGATGAAACGCACCTTCCGGCAATGCGCCGTGATCGCCGGGCTGATCGAGCGGCGCTATCCCGGTCAGGCCAAGACCGGCCGGCAGGTCACGATCTCCACCGATCTGGTCTACGACGTGCTGCGCAAGCACCAGCCGGACCACCTCCTGCTCAAGGCGGCGCGGCAGGATGCGGCAACCGGACTCCTCGACGTGAAGCGCCTCGGTATGATGTTGAGGCGCATCCAGGGGCGAATCATCCACAAGGCGCTCGATCGCGTCTCGCCGCTCTCCGTCTCCGTGATGCTCGAGATCGGGCGCGAACGGGTCTACGGCGAGGGCGCCGACGAGATTCTGGCCGAAGCCGAGGCGCAGCTGCTCGAAGAAGCGCTGGCCTGAGCGCGTGGTGAAACGCCCTGCCCCGAACGCAGAGGACGCGGTTTTGGCGCTCGGCCAGAGACTTGAGAAGACCATCCGGGCCCCCGGCCTGACCCTCGCCGGCGAAACCCTCGCCCTCGACCTCTGCGGCGGCCTCTGGCTCGCCCCGCACCGCACCCTGGTGGTGTCCGACCTCCATCTGGAGAAGGGCTCGGCCTATGCGGCCCGCTCCGGGCAGTTTCTGCCGCCCTACGACACCCGCGAGACCCTGGCCTGCCTGCACGAGGTGATCGCGCGGCTCGACCCCGCTTGCGTCGTCGCGCTGGGCGATTCCTTCCACGATTCCCGCGGACCGGAGCGCATGGAGCCGGGCGACCGCGCCATGGTGGCGGCCTTGCAGGAGGGGCGCGACTGGGTCTGGATCGCCGGCAACCACGACCATGCGGTCAGCGAGGGCGTCGGCGGCCGCTACGCCGAGACGTTGACGGTGGGCGCCCTGACCCTGCGGCACGAACCGACCGTCGATGCGCCCGAGGGCGAAGTCTCCGGCCACCTGCATCCCTGCGGAAAGGTCGCGATGCGCGGGCGGGCCGTGCGCCGGCGCTGCTTCGTCACCGACGGGCGCCGGCTGATCATGCCGGCCTTCGGCGCCTATGCGGGGGGGCTCAACGTGCGCAACGCCGCCTTCGAGCCGCTGTTTCCGGCCGGCTTCACGGCACACCTCCTCGGCGACGGCCGCGTCTTCGCCATCGGCAAGGCGATGCTGAGCAAGGACTGAGCCTCTCTCCGGCCGAGACCTCCGGCGTTTTCAGTGCGCCGGTCCCCTCTCCTTTCGGGAGACGGGGCCCGTTCCGAGCGAGCCAACCGAAGCGATCGACCGGACACGGTGCGAGGAGCCAAACGGGATTCAGGCCGCGATGAGCAGCGAGACCCCGGCGACCCCCGACAGGGCCAGGCGCAGGCGGCCGAGCCAGACCGGGACGAGGCCGCGGCGCGGCAGGTCCTGGTCGATGAGGCCCCAGGCCAGCACAAGGATGCCGAGGATGCGCAGATCCCAGGGCATCGGGGCGGCGAGGGCCGCCCAGGCGATCAGCGAGGGCAGGATCGCGATGGCGTAGTCCGCGCCGCCCGAATTGCGCGCGGCCGCCGCGCCCCAGCGGATGCCGCCGAGGAACGATGCGATGACGGCGCCGTAGGTGGAGAGCATGAGGCGGGGGCTGAGGCCGATGGTGCCGAGGCCGCCATCGGAGCCGCTATAGGCGAGGAGGGCGAAGCCCAGGAACGGAATCAGCCCGGCGATCCCCAGGATCAGGGCGGCCGGTGGAACCGTCGTCACGCGCGCCATCGGCTCTCCGCTTGTCGGGCCGCCCGATGGAGGCGACCTGCGCTTCGAAATGGGTCACCCGACCACGATGGTCCGGCGATCACCGTTGCGACAACGCCGGGAACCGGGGGTTCGGCGCAAAAGCGGGAGGGCGTCAGAAGCTCGCATCCCCCGCGCGGCCGCTCAGATCCGGCGGGCCGGCGGAACGTTGCCGGAGGGCGGCGCCGCACCGAGCAGGCTCATCGAGTTCTCCGTGGGCAGCGGGGCCGGGATCTCGTTGGCCGCGGGCTCCGGCACCTTAGGCTTGAAGGCCGTGACCTGCGCCCGCGCGGCACCCAGGGCTTTCGCGTCGAGCTTCGAGGCGACGTCGTCGCGCTTCTTCGCGGCGTCCTCGTCGCCCTGCGCGGCGGCGGCCGAGAACCACAGGAAGGACTGTCCGAGATCCTGCTGCACGCCCATCCCCCGGGCGTAGAGAACCGCGAGGTTGTACTGGCTGTCGCGGACGCCGAGCTCGGCCGCGCGCTTGAACCAGAGGGAGGCGGTGGCGAAGTCGGGCTTGCCGCCAGCCACCGGGTTCTCGGCGTAGATCACCGCGAGGTTGTGCATGGCGCGGGCATTGCCGAGTTCGGCGGCACGGCCGTACCAGAGTTTCGCCTGAGCCAGGTCGCGGGTCACGCCGACGCCCTTCTCGTACAGGCTCCCGAGCTTGTACTGCGCCGGCGCGAAGCCGCTGGCGGCGATCTGCTCGAACACCTTCACGGCGAGCGCCGGGTCGCGCGTCATGCCGCGCCCTTCGGCCGCCCGCATGCCGAGGTCGTAGGCGGCGGCGCCGTCGCCGCCGAGGGCGGCCTGGCGCAGCTTCACCAGGTTCGGCGGCACCGCCGCGAGGTCCGCGGTCAGTCCGGCCATCGTCGTCACGCGCGGCACCGCGGACCGAGCGGCCACGGCCGGCACCGTGCCCTTGGCGGGCGGGCTTTCGGAGAGACTCTGCGTCGTCTGCGGATCGGCCGGGGCGGGCGTCGCGCCCTTCGCATCCGGCGCTTTGGCGTCCTGGGTCTTGGCGTCCGGCTGTTTGGCGGCCGCCTCGGCTGCGGGGCCGGCATCGGGTGCCGCCGCCGCGATGTCGGCGGGCGCCGAGCGCGTCGCGACCGGCTCGGTCCCCGATGACGCGGTGTCCGCGGTCCGGCGGGCGGTCACGGCCTGGAGAGCGCCGAGCAGGAGCACCACTGCGGCGAGGCCGAGGAGGAGCGGTTTGCGGCGGCGGTCGATGCCGTCGCGGAAGCGCGCGAGGCGACCGTCGCGGCGCGCGGCGTCGGGACCGGTGCGGACAGCGTCGCCCTCCTGCGCCTCGGCCTGCCCGGCGGCCTCTGCCTGCGCCGCCTGCGCGGCACGTCGGGCGGCGGCGATGAAGCTGGTCTTGATGTCGCTGTCGGCCGCGCCCGCGGCCTCGCTCGCCTCGACCCGGCTGCCCGGGCGCTCACGGCCGGGGCGTCCGGCGCCCGGCTCCAGCGGAAGATCGGGACCCGAGACCAGGGGGCGTTCGGTCCGGGCCGCATCCGGCCGGCGCGACGGTGCCCCCCCGGCGAGATGCTCGGCGCCCGGCTCCCGGAGGGACTCGTTGGCCGTGTCCCGCGACGCCAGATCCCGCGCCAGCATCTCCCGGGCCAGGATGTCCTTCGCGGACGCGTCCCGCGGGGTCCGGGCGCCGGTCAGGAGGGCGGCATCCGTGTCGCCGGTGCCGATCCGGCCGACCAGGCGCTCCAGGGCGGAGTAGACCCCGGTCAGCGTCGATTGCATCCGCTGCTCGGAGGCGACCTGATGCGCGCGCAGATCCGCGAGGCTGGCCCGCAGGAGGGCCACTTCGCCGGTCTCGGCGGCCGCGCCCATGGTCTCGGCGACCGCGTTTCGGGCGGCGCGCTCGACGGCGGCCTCCATCGGCGCCTCGGCCCGCAGGGCCGAGACCTGGTCGAGGAGGTCGGTCATGGTGCGCTCGAGGCCGGCCAGGGCCGGATCGGCGTCTCGGGTGTCGATGCGCTCGGCCAGCGCCAGGACCTGCTGCTCCAGGGCGTCGAGACCCTCGTCGCGGGGGCCCTCGCCCGTGCCGATGCGATCGAGCTTGACCGTCAGCTCGTGCAGCATGCCGTGGATCGAGGCGAGGTTCTCGTCGGGCAGTGCCGGCCGGCGCAGGGTCGCGCCGATGTCTTCGAGGCGTCCGATCAGGTCGCCCACGGGATTGATGCTGACCCGGTCGACCTTCTCCGACAGGGCATCGATCCGGTGCAGAATGACGTCCGAATCCTGGTGGGCGGCCATGGGGCCCGCGCCGCGCAGGGCGTCGAGCTTGGCGCCCATCTCCTGGATCTGCTCGCCGATGCCGGCCTCGGCGTTCGAACGCAGGCCGATCCGGATCTCCTCCAGCAGGGGGCGGAGCTCCGCCATGCTGGCGGTCTCGCCGGGCATGCCGGCCTGGAGCTGCGAGATCTGGGTGCTGATGGCCTGGAGGCCGTTGGCGAGGCTCTGGATCCGCTCGGGTCCGGCGAGGGCGCCGATCAGGCGGCGGATCTCGTCGAGTTCCCGGAACAGCCCCGCGACCACGTCCTGCTCGGCGATGCCGGAGGGCGCGCCCTGGAACGTGCCGTTCATCTTGGCGGCCAGGCGCTCGACATCGGCGGCGACGCGGGCGTGAACGTTGTCGGCGACGTCCTCGGCCAGGCGCTCGACCTGCACACGGATCGCCTCGATGGGGGCCGCGATGGCGGCGAGGTCGCCGGGGGCCTGCGCCTTCTCGACACCGGCCGCCAGGGTCTGCATCGCCGTCTCCAGCGCGCCGACGTCGCGGCTGCTGGCGAGGCTGCCGATCGATTCGCGCAGCCGCACCGTCTCGCTCTGGAGCTCGGCGATGACGGGGGCGGCCAGGGTCGGGGCGGCGTTCGAGACCGGGGCCGGGGCGGCGGCCTGGGCGGGCGCGGCGGGCGTACCGTCCAGTTCGCGCTGGCGCTGGCGGATCTCCGTGACCGCGTCGCGGATCTCGGTCACGACCGGGCGGCCGCGGCGTCCGAGGGGACGGGGCGCGGCCAGTTGCGCGCCGATCTCCGTCATCCGGCGCTCGATCTCCGCGAGGCGCTGGGCCATCTCGGAGGGCGGCGGGCTGGCCGGCTCGACCTTCGGGGCGGCGGGCGCCGGCGGCACGGGCGCCTCGGCGCCGATGCGCTGGTCGATGCCGTCCAGGCGACGCATCATCTCGGTGAGGGCCGCGTTCTTGCCGGTCGGCCCGGTGGGCGCGGCGCTCGAAGACCGGACCTCGACCGGCGCCGGTGCGGCGGCGACGGGGGTCGGCTCGGCCGGTGCGACCGGAGCCGGCTGCGGTTGCGCGCTCCGTGATTCGGGCTCAGCCTTGTCCGCGAGCGCCCGGGGATCGACGATGGAGGCGATCCAGGTCTCGACCGGAATGCCGGCGCGGCGGGCGACATCCCGTGCCGCTTCGAGAACGTCCGGATCGAAGCCTTCGAGGTCGAGCGTCGCGTTGCGTGTCATCGTCCAACCTGACCCGGCGAAGTCCATGGTTCGATCCGCGAGCGCCCCCCGCCACACGAGAAGCGAGGGAGGGGTTAACGGCAGATCCGTCCGCCCCGACATTTGGTAGTCTTGGTAAACAGGCGGTTAAGGCCTGACCGATTGGTGGCGGATGACCGATTCCCGTTGGCACCCCGCGCGCCCCCCTTTCGTCCGCTGCGGATTAGTTTATGTGTGAACCATCAGGTGCGCCGGCGGCCGGAAGTCCGACCAGGAACGCAACCGTTTCCGGGAGATGATGCGCGATGCCCAGCTACAAGGCACCGGTCGAGGACGTCCTGTTCCTGCTGAACGACGTGCTCGGGTTCCACCGCTACGACAACCTGCGCGGCTTCTCGGACGCCTCTCCCGACGTGATGGAGGCGGTGCTCAACGAGGGCGCCAAGCTCGCCGAGACCGTCCTGGCCCCCCTGAACGCCGCCGGCGATCGGGAAGGCTGCACCCGGCATCCGGACGGCAGCGTCACGACCCCGCAGGGCTTCAAGGCCGCCTACGACGCCTATGCGGGCGGCGGCTGGATGGGCCTGTCGATGCCTGAGGCCTATGGCGGGCAGGCCCTGCCGCACACCCTGAACACCGCGATCCAGGAATTCGCCTCCGGGGCCAACCTCGCCCTCGGCATGTATCCCGGCCTGACCCAGGGCGCGATGGCGGCCCTCCTGGTGCACGGGTCGGAAGAGCAGAAGGCGCTCTACCTGCCGAAGATGGTGGAAGGGGCCTGGACCGGCACCATGAACCTGACCGAGCCCCATTGCGGCACGGATCTCGGCCTCCTCAAGACCAAGGCGGTGCCCAACGGCGACGGCTCCTACAGCCTGACCGGCACCAAGATCTTCATCTCGGCCGGCGAGCACGACCTCTCCGAGAA
Organism: Methylobacterium sp. Leaf111; assembly: GCF_001423285.1. Lineage (NCBI taxonomy): Bacteria > Pseudomonadati > Pseudomonadota > Alphaproteobacteria > Hyphomicrobiales > Methylobacteriaceae > Methylobacterium > Methylobacterium sp. Leaf111. The sequence continues at coordinate 147,119 of NZ_LMNE01000001.1, forward strand.
CATCATCCACCTCGTCATCGCCCGCATCGAGGGCGCGCCGGCCGGCACCAAGGGCATCTCGCTCTTCGTGGTGCCGAAGGTCCTGGTGAACGCCGACGGCTCGCTGGGCGCACGCAATCCCGTCTCCTGCGGCTCCCTCGAGCACAAGATGGGCATCCACGGCAATTCCACCTGCGTGATGAACTACGACGGGGCGAAGGGCTGGCTCGTCGGGCAGGAGAATCGCGGCCTGAACGCGATGTTCGTGATGATGAACGAGGCCCGCCTCGCGGTGGGCGTCCAGGGTCTCGGACAATCCGAGGTCGCCTACCAGAACGCCGTCGCCTACGCGAAGGACCGGCTTCAGGGCCGCGCCCTCACCGGCGCCAAGGCGCCCGAGAGGGCCGCCGACCCGATCATCGTCCATCCCGACGTGCGCCGGACCCTGATGGGCATCCGCGCCTTCAACGAGGCCGCCCGCGCCCTCGTGCTCTGGACCGCCCTCCAGGCGGATATCGGCCACCGGTCCGACGACGCGACCGAACGGCAGGCCGCCGAGGACCACATGGGCCTGATGACCCCGGTGGTAAAGGGCGTGCTGACCGACCGGGGCTTCGCCAACGCGGTCGAGGCCCAGCAGATGTTCGGCGGCCACGGCTACATCGAGGAATGGGGCATGTCGCAGTTCGTGCGCGATGCCCGCATCGCGATGATCTACGAGGGCGCCAACGGCATCCAGGCCATGGACCTCATCGGGCGCAAGCTGCCCAAGGACGGCGGCCGGGCCATGATGAGCTTCCTCGGCGAGGTGCAGACCTTCCTCAAGGACCACGGCGAGGACGAAGGCATGACGCCCTACGTCGCCCCCCTCCAGGCCGGGCTCAACGACCTGCAGGGCGCCACCATGTGGTTCATGCAGAACGCCTTCACGAAGCCCGACAATGCGGGGGCCGGCGCCACCGACTACATGCACCTCCTCGGCCTCGTGGCCATGGGCTACATGTGGGCGCGCATCGCCAAGGCCGCCCTGGCCCGCCAAGCCGAAGCCGCCTCGGACGCCATGGCCGCCAAGCTGGTGGTGGGCCGCTTCTACATGGAGCGGATGCTGCCCGAGACCGCGACCCGGCTGGTGCGGATCAAGGCCGGCGCCGAGACGACGATGGCGCTCGGCGCCGAGGCGTTTTAGACCGGGACGACCGCGATCCGAAGACGCCGCGTCGGTCCGGGGCGCCCATAGGGCGAACCCGGAATCCGGAACTGCCGGCGCGGGCGACCTCGCCACGACCTGCGGTTCTGGCTTCCGGGCTCCGCGTCGCGGCCCCGGACTGACGGATCCGGACCGGATTTTTGAACGCCGTCGCCCCGAACGGGCGGACAACAGGGAAACGCGCATGCCCGAGGCCTTCATCTACGACCACGTCCGCACCCCGCGGGGCCGCGGCAAGCCCGATGGGTCGCTGCACGAGGTGACGGCCTTGCGCCTCGCCGAGGTGGCGCTGCGCGCCCTCAAGGAGCGCAACGACCTCGACACGCGCCGCGTCGACGACGTGGTGCTCGGCTGCGTCGATCCGGTGGGCGAGGCCGGCGGCGACATCGCCCGGGCGGCGGCCCTGGTGGCCGATTACGGCACGCACGTGCCGGGCGTGCAGATTAACCGCTTCTGCGCCTCGGGCCTCGACGCGGTGAACTTCGCCGCCGCGCAGGTGATGGCCGGGCAGCACGACCTGACGGTGGGCGGCGGCGTCGAATCCATGAGCCGCGTCGGCCTCGGCGCCTCCGGCGGCGCCTGGCCCGTGGATCCCGCCATCGCGATCAAGTCGTACTTCATGCCCCAGGGCGTGTCGGCCGACCTCATCGCCTCGAAATACGGCTTCAGCCGCGACGATTGCGACGCCTACGCGGTCGAATCGCAGAAGCGCTCGGCCACCGCTTGGGCCGAGGGCCGCTTCGCCGACGCGGTCGTGCCGGTGCGCGACATCAACGGCATCACGCTCCTGGCCAACGACGAGCACATGCGGCCCGCCACCGACATGCAGTCGCTTGGCCAGCTCAAGGCCTCCTTCGTCCAGATGGGCCAGATGGGTGGCTTCGACGCCGTGGCGATCGACGCCCATCCGGACGTCGAGACCGTCAACCACGTCCACCACGCCGGCAACTCGTCGGGCATCGTCGATGGGGCCGCCGCCGTGCTGATCGGATCGCGCGAGGCCGGCAGCGCCGCGGGCCTGAAGCCCCGCGCCCGCATCCGCGCCTTCGCCAATATCGGCTCGGACCCGGCCCTCATGCTCACCGGCCCGGTGGACGTGACGCGGAAGGTCCTGGCGCGGGCCGGCATGAGCCTGTCCGACATCGACCTGTTCGAGGTCAACGAGGCCTTCGCCGCGGTGGTGCTGCGCTTCCAGCAGGCCTTCGACGTGGACCCGGCCCGGATCAACGTCTGCGGCGGCGCCATCGCCATGGGCCATCCGCTGGGCGCCACCGGCGCGATGATCCTCGGCACCGTGCTCGACGAGTTGGAGCGCACCGGCAAGGAGCGCGCCCTGGTGACCCTGTGCATCGGCGCCGGTATGGGCACCGCCACCATCATCGAACGGGTGTGAGCCTGCGCCGCCTCCCAAACGCGGGCCAAGTGGGGTAGAGGGCGGCGCCCGCCGCCGCCCGGCGCCGGGCTCACGACAAGAATCTCTGAGGACACGCCAAGATGACGCGCCTGCTCGCCACCCTCTGCCTGACCACGGCCCTCTGCCTGCCGATGGCCGCCCGCGCCGACGATGCCGCCGAGCGCATCGCCGTCGCCAAGGACTTGGTGCAGAAGACCACGATCAAGAACCTGGAGGTCGGCTTCACGGGCGCCCTCGAGAAGACCGTGGCGCCGATGAAGGAGGACAAGGCCGAGGCCGTGCGCAAGGAGATCCGCGCCGAGTTCGACAAGCAGCGCGAGACGATGCTCGACGGCCTGTCGAAGGCCTATGCCGAGAAGTTCAGCCTCGACGAACTGAAGCACCTCACCGAAATCTACGGCGACAAGACCTACCAGAAGTTCCAGGCGGTCAATGCCGATCCAGCCTCCACCGTGACCACGATTTCGCAGGCCTCGGTGACCAAGCTCCTGAACATGCTGGCGATCGCCTCGGCCGGCGATTCCGCGGCCAACGGTGCGGCGGGTGCCCCCGGTGCGCCGATGCCGATGCCGGCGCGCTGAGGCGGACCGGCGGGGATCCCGATGGCCGGCTCACGCCACATGCGCGCGGGGGAACCCGCCCGCCGGAGAGCCGGCCACCGGGAAGCCGCGGACCGGGGGCAGCGCCTCCAGGTGGGGCTTGGCGAAGTGGTAGCCCTGGAACAGGTTCGCACCGAGGTCGCGCAGGGTGTCCAGCTCGGACGCCGTCTCGACCCCCTCGGCGATCACCGCGATGTCCAGGGAGCGGGCGATGCCGATGATGCCCGCCACGATGATCTGACGACGCTGGTCGGTGTCGATGCCGCGCAGCAGATCCATGTCGATCTTGATGAGGTCGGGTTGGAAGTTCGCCAGCAGGCTGAGGCCGGCGAAGCCCGCGCCGAAATCGTCCAGGGCGGTCAGGAAGCCCTGGCGGCGATACTCGGCGACGATGCGCGAGACGTGGGCAGTGTCGCGGAACTTCTCGTTCTCGGTGAACTCGAACATGATCCGGTCGTGGGCGAACCCCGCCTTGCGGGCCGCTTCCAGGGACGAGCGGATGCAGGCCGCCGGTTCGTAGACGGCGTTCGGCATGAAGTTGATCGACAGACGGGTCGCGTCGTCGGTGGGAAACAGCCGGCCGGCGAGCTCGATCGCCTTGACCCGCGCCGCCTGGTCGAACCGGTAGACGGTCTCGGGCGTCACGCGGCCGAGGATCGAGGCGGCGGATTCACCCCCCGGGCCACGCACGAGGGCCTCGTACCCCCAGACGCGCTGGGCGGCGAGGTCGAGAATCGGCTGGAACGCCATCGTGAACGTGAAGTCGAGTTCGGCTCCCTCGCGGCAGCCCTGGCAGCCGATCCGAGCAGTCATGGTCTTGTCCTGTCGCAGCAACATGCCCCCCGGCAATTCGAGATGCCACTGCAAGTTTTGACAAGAGCTTAAGCTTGCCCACCGAAGCCGCTCACCCGCCGCACATTCGAGGATCAGCGATGAATCTCACCAACTTCCGACTGGAAACCGACGCCGACGGGATCGCATTGGCGACCTGGGACATGCCCGGCCGCTCCATGAACGTCTTCACCGACGCGGTGATGGACGAGCTGAGCCAGGTGGTGGACGCCGTCGTGGCGGATCCCGCCATCAAGGGCTGCGTCATCGTCTCGGGCAAGGACAACTTCTCGGGCGGCGCCGACCTGACGATGCTCCAGGGCCTCGGCCGCGCCTACGAGGCCTTGAAGGCCGAGCGCGGCGAGGAAGAGGCGATGCGCCACTTCTTCGCGGAGTCGCGCAAGCTCAGCCTCGTCTTCCGCAAGCTCGAGACCTGCGGCAAGCCCTTCGCGGCGGCGGTGAACGGCATCTGCCTCGGCGGGGCCTTCGAGCTCGCCCTTGCCTGCCACTACCGGGTGCTGTCCGATGATCCGAAGACCCGCGTCGGCCTGCCCGAGATCAAGGTCGGCCTGTTCCCGGGCGGCGGTGGCACCCAGCGCGTCGCGCGCCTGATGCAGACCGGCGACGCCCTGCAGATGCTGTTCAAGGGCGAGCAGATCCGTCCGCTGATGGCCCGCAACATGGGCCTCGCCCAGGAGGTCGCGGCCAAGGACGAGATCGTCGCCAAGGCCAAGGCCTGGATCGCCGCCGGCGGCTCGGCCGTCGCGCCCTGGGACCAGCCGAAGTTCAAGGCGCCCTCCGGCAAGGTCTACTCGCCCGCCGGGATGATGATCTGGCCGCCGGCCAACGCCATCTACCGGCGCGAGACGCACGACAACTACCCTGCCGCCAAGGCGATCCTGGCCTCCGTCTACGAGGGTCTGCAGCTGCCGATGGACCAGGCCCTGCGCGTCGAGAGCCGGTACTTCGCCCACATCCTGCGGACCAAGGAGGCGGCCGCGATGATCCGGACGCTGTTCCTCTCCATGGGCGAATTGAACAAGGGCGCGCGCCGCCCGAAGGGCGTGCCGGCCACCCAGGTCGGCCGCGTCGGCGTCGTCGGCGCGGGCTTCATGGGCGCGGGCGTCGCCTACGTCACCGCCCAGGCGGGCATGGAGGTCGTCCTCGTCGACCAGTCGGTGGAGGCGGCCGAGAAGGGCAAGGCCTACGCCCACAAGCTCGTCACCGACCAGATCAACAAGGGCCGGGCCAAGACCGCCGACCGCGATGCCCTCCTCGCCCGCATCCGCACCAGCGCCGACTACGCCGACCTCGCCGCCTGCGACCTCGTGATCGAGGCGGTGTTCGAGGACCCGGCGGTGAAGGCCGAGGTCATCGCCAAGGTCGAGACCGTGATCCGGCCGGAGACGATCTTCGCCTCCAACACCTCCACGCTGCCGATCACCGGGCTCGCCAAGACCTCGGCCCGGCCGGAACAGTTCGTTGGCATCCACTTCTTCTCGCCGGTGGAGAAGATGATGCTGGTCGAGATCATCAGGGGCGACCAGACCGGCGACGCGGCGCTGGCCACCGCCCTGGACTACGTCCGTGCGATCAAGAAGACCCCGATCGTCGTCAACGATGCGCGCGGGTTCTTCGCCAACCGCTGCGTCGGCGCCTACCTGCTGGAAGGCCACAAGATGCTCAACGAGGGCATCCCGGCGGCGATGATCGAGAATGCCGGCCGCCAGGCGGGCATGCCGGTCGGCCCGCTCTCCCTGACCGACGAGGTCGCGGTCGACCTCGCCCTGAAGATCGTCAAGGCGACGGAGGCGCAGCTCGGGGCCGACGGCATCGACCCGGCGCAGAAGGCGCTGCTCACCACCCTCGTCGAGGGCGAGGGTCGGCTCGGCCGCAAGAACCGGAAGGGGTTCTACGATTACCCCGAGGGCGCGCCCAAGCGCCTGTGGCCGGGCCTCGCCGCCCTGCAGGCGACCCGAATCGATCCGGACGCGGTCGACTTCTCGGAACTGAAGCAGCGCCTTCTCGTGGTGCAGGCCCTGGAAGCCGCACGCACCGTCGGCGAGGGCGTAGTCACCGATCCGCGCGAGGCGGATGTGGGCTCGATCCTGGGCTTCGGGTTCGCCCCCTTCACGGGCGGCGCCCTGTCCTACATCGACTTCATGGGCGCCCAGGCCTTCGTGACGCTGGCGCAGGGGCTGGAAGCCAAGCACGGGCCGCGCTTCGCCGTGCCGCAGAACCTCCTCGACATGGCTGCCCGCGGCGGCACGTTCTACGGCGACGCGGCGGCGAAGAAGGCGGCGTAAGGCGGGGGCGCCGCCCGGCGCGACTCCGGGCGGACCTCACGACGGGTGCGGCGGCGACCGCCTCACCCCACCGACGCGGCCGTCATCCGGACCCGCAGCACCGCGACGTCGTCGTGGTTGCTCGAGAGCAGGTCGGTGATGTCGCCGGCGAGCAGCGCCTTCACGTGGCGGCACCGGTTGCCGTAGCGGCCCGCCATGCAGGTGCAGCGCAGGTGAGGCCCGCCGGTGCGATCCTCCAGGGTCACGGCGTAGCGGTTGCCGCTGCTGCCGCGCACCGCGAAGTGCAGGCCCGGCGCCGAGGCCGGACGGGCGCCCGCGGCGAGGCGGGCCCGCTCGGTCAGGGAGCCAGGCCGGCCGCGCGGAGGCAGGGCGAGATCGGGACCCGCCGGGATCGTGGTGATCGGCAGGCGGAGGGCCTGCGACAGCCCGGGCACGTCCGGCGCGCCGGTCTCCCGCACGGCTGCCAGGGCGATCTCCGCGCAGGCATAGGCATCCTCGCCCGCATCGTGGTGCGCGAAGCGGATGCCGAGGCGCGCCGCCACCTTGCCGAGGCCGCAGCCCTCCTCCGCCGGAAACACCCGCCGGGCGATCTGCAGGGTGCAGAGATAGGCGAAGGCCGGCGGCCGGTGCCCGTGCGCGGCCAGGGAGGCCCGCAGCACCCCGAGGTCGAAGCCGGCATTGTGCGCGAGGATCAGCCCGGAGGCGAGGTCGGGCAGGAACTCCGCCATCACGGTGGGGAAGTCGGGCTGGCCGCGCACGTCCGCCGGGAGGATGCCGTGGACCCGGATGTTGCCCGGCGAGAAGCGCAGCTCCGGCGGGCGGATCAGCCGGGATTCCCGCCGGACCACCCGGCCGCCGGCGATCCAGGCGAGCCCGACGGCACAGGCGCTGTCGCGCCGCTCGTTGGCGGTCTCGAAGTCGAGGGCGATGACGGTCATGCGGGAATCGCGGGGCCCTGTCCCGGCCGGACGCGGCCAAGCGCCCGCGGATGCGGGCACCCCCGAGTCTAGGCGCCCACGAATCCCGGCTCAAGCACCGGCGACGAGCGCCAGCCATGCCTCCTCGCTGACGACCTCGACGCCGTGCTTCTGGGCGTCCGTCAGCTTGGAGCCCGCGCCCGGCCCGGCCACGACGAGGTCGGTCTTGGCCGAGACCGAACCCGAGACCTTGGCGCCGAGGCGCTCGGCGGTGGCCTTGGCCTCGGACCGGGTCATCCGCTCGAGGCTGCCGGTGAACACCACCGTCTTGCCCGCGAAGGCCGTGGCGGTGGCCGGGGCCGCCATCGGCTCAGTCTTCACTTCGGCGAGCAGGGCCCGGACCGCCGCGTCGTTGTGCGGTTCGGCGAAGAAGGCGATGAGCGAGTCGGTCGCCACCGGGCCGATCTCGCCGTCGTCGGCGAAGTGGCGATAGGCATCCCCCGGGCGCTGCTCGGCCGCCCGCGCGAGGGCCGCCACGATGGCGTCCGCGTCGCCGTAGTGGCTCAGGAGGCTGGCGCGCTGGGGGGCCGACAGGCGCACCCGCCCCTGCGGCTGGGTCTCCGCCTCCTCGTCCTCTCCGGCCTCCGGCTCGCCACCCGCGCGGGGATAGCCCAGCTCCAGCAGGCGGTCGCGGGTGGTCGGTCCGATGCGGGACAGGGCGGAGAGTTCGATCCAGTCCGCTCCGGCCTGGTCGCCCGCCGCGGCGGCGACGCCCGCCATCAGGGCGGGCATGTCGGGAAAGCGCTTGGCCAGGGCCTTGGCGGTGGATTCGCCGATCTCCGGAATGCCGAGGGCGAAGAGGAAGCGGTTCAGGGGCAGGCTGCGGCGATCCTCCACCGAGGCGAGGAGGTTCTTGATCGCCTTGTCCTCCTCCTCGCCCTTCTTCTTGGTCGGCTTCTTGGGGGCGGGAGTGCCCTCCGCCCGGCGCTCGGCGGAGAGCGCCTCGCGCCGCGCCACGATGGCGGCCTTGAGCGGCGCGAAGTCGAGGCGGAACAGGTCGGCGGGCTGGCGCACCAGCCCGGCCTCGAACAAGACCTCGATATAGGTCTGGCCGAAGCCTTCGAGGTCGAAACCGTTGCGGGAGACGAAGTGCTTCAGGCGCTCGACTCCCTGCGCCGGGCAGATCAAGCCCCCGGTGCAGCGGCGCACGGCGTCGGGCTTGCCCGTGCGCGGGTTGATCTCGCGCACCGCCCGGCTGCCGCAGGCGGGGCAGTGGTTCGGGAAGGCGTAGGGCTTCGACCCGGCCGGGCGCTTCTCCAACACCACGTCCATCACCTTCGGGATCACGTCTCCGGCCCGTTGCACCACGACGGTGTCGCCGACCCGGATGTCGCGCCCGTCGCGGATCGGCTCGCCGTCGGCCCCGACGCCCTGGACGTAACCCTCGTTGTGCAGGGTGGCGTTCGACACCACGACGCCGCCCACCGTGACCGGACGCAGCTTGGCCAGCGGATTCAGGGAGCCGGTGCGCCCGACATTGATCTCGATGTCCTCGACCACCGTGAGCGCCTTCTGGGCCGCGAACTTGTGGGCGAGCGCCCAGCGGGGCGAGCGGGAGACGAAGCCGAGGCGGCGCTGCAGGGCGAGGTCGTCGACCTTGTAGACGACGCCGTCGATGTCGTAGCCGAGGTCGGCGCGCTCGGCCTCGATGCTCCGGTAATGCGCGATCATCGCGTCCGAATCGGCACAGAGCTTCGTCCGGTCGTTGACCGGCAGGCCCCAGTCCGAAAACCGCGCCAGCACCCCGTGCTGCGTGCCGTCGAAGGCCGGCACCACCTCGCCCCAGGCATAGGCGAAGAACTTGAGCGGGCGCGAACGGGTGATCTCGGGGTCGAGCTGGCGCAGCGACCCGGCCGCCGCGTTGCGGGGGTTGGCGAACAGGGCCTTCCCGGCGGCTTCCTGGCGCGCGTTGATGGCGGCGAAATCCGCGTGGCTGAGATAGACCTCGCCGCGCACCTCGCAGACCGGCGGCACGTCCGTCCCGGCGAGCCGCTGCGGGATGTCCGACACCGTGCGGGCATTGGCCGTGACGTCCTCGCCGACCTCGCCGTCGCCCCGGGTCGCCGCCGTGACGAGGCGCCCGTCCTCGTAGCGCAGGGCCAGGGAGAGGCCGTCGATCTTCGGCTCGGCGGTGAAGGCCAGGGGATCGCCCTCCGGCCAGTTCAGGAAGCGCCGGACGCGGGCCACGAACTCCGCCACCTCCTCGTCCGCGAAGGCGTTGCCCAGCGAGAGCATCGGCACCGCGTGGCGCACCTTGGCGAATTTCTCGGAGGGCTTGGCGCCCACCGAAGCGCTGGCGGCCCCCGTTCCGGCGAGATCCGGAAACCGTGCCTCGATCTGCTCCAGGCGCCGGCGCAGGGCGTCGTACGCCGCATCCGTGATCTCAGGCGCATCCTCCTGGTGATAGAGCCGATCGGCCTCGGCGATCCGTTCGGAGAGGTCCGCGTGCTCGGTCCGCGCCGTCTCGGCGGTCATGGTCTCGAGGCTGTCGGCGGGGCTGTCTGCGGGCATGGGGGGCTTCGTGAGCGTTGGCGCGGCGTCGGCTTATAGCAATCGTCAACCGTCGCAGCACCGGCCAAGGTTCCGGGCTGCCCGAAGCTCTGCACAGGCCTGTAACCCCCGCGGCCGCCGAGCGAATACATCGCGACACCCCGACGCCCCGGTGGCTCGTCGAGGCCGGCTGCGACCCCGCGCCGCCTCACGGATCCTCCCCGGCCCCTATCTTTCGATTCAACCGCTTCCCCGATCCCGGATCGCCATGCCAGCCCTGCCCGCCTTCTCCGCGCCCTGGCGCGACCGCGCCGGACGCGTCTCCGGCCTGAAGCTCGCCACCTTCCTGTTCGCCCTGGCCCCGGGCCTGTGGCTCGCCGGCGCCTACGCGGCCGATGCCCTCGGGGCGAAGCCCATCACGGCGCTGCTTCATGGTACCGGCGAGTGGGCGGTGCGCTTCCTCATGCTGTCGCTGGCGGTGACGCCCCTGCGCCGCATCGCCCACGCGCCGAAGCTCATCCTGGTCCGGCGCATGCTTGGCCTGACGGTGCTGGCCTACGGGCTGATCCACCTGTTGCTCTACGTCGTCGACCAGAACTTCGTGCTGACCAAGGTCGTCACCGAGATCGCGTCGCGGATCTATCTCACCATCGGCTTCGTGGCGCTTCTCGGCCTCGTGGTGCTCGGCGTAACCTCCACGGACGGGATGATCCGGCGCCTCGGCAAGGCTTGGCCGCGCCTTCACAAGTCCGTCTACCTCATCGCGATCCTGGGCGTGATCCACTACTACCTGCAGGCCAAGATCGACGTGTCCGATCCGGTCTTCTGGACCGGCGCCTTCCTGCTGCTGATGGGTCACCGCGCCATGCAGCGCTTCGGCTGGCCGACCAACCCGCTCACCCTGGCGGGCCTCGCTCTAGGGGCCGCCCTTGTGACCGCACTGCTCGAAGCGGCCTGGTACGGCGTGGCGAGCGGCATCCCGGCGAGCCTCGTCCTCTCGGCCAATCTCGACATGCCGGACACCATCCGGCCGGCCTGGTGGGTGCTGGCCCTCGGCCTCGCGGTGCCGGTGCTCAATGCCGTCCGGGCGCGGATGGACAAGAGCGGACGCGGCAAGCCGAAGCGCACACCGGCTTCACGCCCCGCCCCGGCATCGGCACAGGTAGCGGCACGGGAGGCCGTGGCCGCGCGCTGACGGCCGCCGGCACGGACTTGCTCCCGGTCGATCGCACGCGCATGTAGCGCCTGTCGTCACGGAGGGGAAAGCCCGCATGCGGACACGGATCTTGCGGGCTGCGGCCCTCGGCCTCGGAACCCTGCTGTCGATGAACGCGGCCCGCGCCGCCTGTACCCTGCCGGAGCCGCCCCCGGCGACGTCCCGTCCGACCAAGCCCCCGCTGCCGGTCAAGCCCACCTGCCTCGACGCCAAAGGCGGCTGCCCGGGCTGGGAAGCCTACAGCTACAACGACGCGATCAAGGCCTACAACGAGCAGGCCGCCGCGTTCCGGCCCCTGGCGGAAGCCTACGTCAAGGCGCTGAACGCCTACGTGAAGGCGAGCAGCGACTACGCGCAGTGCGAGGTGAAGACGCTGCAGTAGGAACGCGCGGCGCCTTCGGCACGGTCACATCGCAGGGTGCGCGGTCATTCCGGGGCGCCGCAGGCGAGCCCGGAATCCTGAAACGCCGAATGCGGAAGGTTTTGCACCACCTATGGTTCTGGATCCCGGCCTCCGCTGCGCGGCCCCAGGATGACGGGGCGGTGCGAGGGGAGTTCCGCCGTGACGCTTCGAACAGGTGATCGCATTGGCGGCGGCCGTCGCTTGACCCCCGCCAGGGGCGGTGCCACAGCCCGGCGCAGTTTCCGCTCACCGCCAGACTGGACGGCCCGATGCCCGAATCCCTCGACCTCCTCGTTCTCGGCAACGCCATCGTCGACCTCATCGCCCGCACCGAGGAGGATTTCCTCGCGGCGCAGGGCGTGCCGAAGGGCGCGATGCAGCTGATCGACGAGGCGCGGGCCGAGTCGCTCTTCGCCGCCATGGGTCCGGCCACCATCGTGTCGGGTGGCTCGGGCGCCAACACGGCCGTGGGTGCGGCGATGCTCGGGGCGAAGACCGGCTTCGTCGGCAAGGTCCGCGACGACGAGCTCGGCGGCCTCTTCGCCCACGATCTCAAGGCCACCGGCGTCCGCTTCCCCGTGGCCGCCGCCACCGACGGACCGGCCACCGCCCGCTGCTTCATCCTGGTGACGCCCGATGGCGAGCGCACCATGAACACCTATCTCGGCGCCTGCCAGGGCCTGTCGCCGGCCGACGTCGACGCGGCCACCGTGGCCGCCGCCCGCGTGGTCTACCTCGAGGGCTACCTCTGGGACCCGCCGGCCGCCAAGGACGCGTTCCGCAAGGCCGTGACCATCGCCCACGACGCCGGCAACGCCGCGGCCCTGACCCTGTCGGACGCGTTCTGCGTCGGGCGCTACCGGGAGGAGTTCCTGGGCCTGATCCGCGACGGCAGCATCGACATCCTGTTCGCGAATATCGGCGAGCTGCAGAGCCTCTACGAGACCGACGACGCCGAGGCCGCGATCCGCGCCCTGCGCGAGGAGAGCGCGGCCCGCGGTCGGGATCTGCTCGGCCTCGTCACCCGCTCGGCGGACGGTGCGCTCGTGATCCAGGGGGGCGCCGTGCAGGCCGTGTCCGCGTCGCCGGTCCACGAGCTCGTCGACACCACGGGCGCGGGCGACCTGTTCGCGGCGGGCTTCCTCGCCGGCCATGCCCGCGGCCTCGACCACCGCGACAGCGCCCGCCTCGGAGCGCTCGCCGCCGCAGAGGTGATCCAGCACATCGGCGCCCGGCCCCAGCACGACCTCGTCGCCCTCGCCAAGGCGCAGGGCCTGCTCTGAGGCGGGGCTTCCGGCAGACGGTCCTTCTGTCTGCCTTCAATGGAAGAGGGCGGCGGGCCGCTGAATCGCTCGGGCGCCCCCCTCACAGCCGCAGCAGCACCTTGCCGACGGCCTCGCGCCGCTTGAGGATGCCGAGGGCCTCCTCGTAATCGGCGAGGGGGTATTCGCCGTGGACCTTCGCGGTGAGGCGCCCCTCCGCCACCCAGGCGAGAAGCTGCTCCTGGTTGGCCCGGTGCGCCTCCGGCTCGCGCTCGACGAAGACGCCCCAGTGCACGCCCTGGATGTCGATGCCCTTCAGGAGCGCCAAGTTGAGCGGAATCCGCGGAATGTCGCCGGCCGCGAAGCCGATGACGAGGTAGCGGCCCTTCCAGCCGAGCGACCGCAGGGCCGGCTCGGCGTAGTCGCCGCCGATCGGGTCGTAGATCACGTCCACGCCCGCCCCCGCGGTCAGCGTCCGAAGGGCCTCGCGCAGGTTCTCGGCGGCGTAATCCACCGCCATCGTGGCGCCATGGGCCTGCGCCGTCGCCAGCTTCTCGGGCGAGGACGCGCAGGCGATGACACGGGCGCCCATGATCGCCCCGAGTTCCACCGCCGCGAGCCCGACGCCGCCGGAGGCGCCGAGCACCGCGAGGGTCTCGCCGGGCTGCAGGCGAGCCCGGTCGCGCAGGGCATGCAGCGAGGTGCCGTAGGTGATGGTGAGCCCGGCGGCCTGCGCGTCCGAGACCCCGGCCGGCACCGGCGTGAGGTGCCGGGTGGCGACGGCGATCAACTCGCGGCAGGTGCCGTATTTCTGGTGAACGATGACGCGGTCGCCCACCGCGAAGCCCTCGGCGCCCTCGCCCAGGGCCTCGATGACGCCGCAGGCTTCGCCGCCCGGCGAGAACGGCAACTCGGGCTTCACCTGGTAGCGCCCGGCGATGATCAGGGTGTCGAAGAAGTTGAGCGCCGCCAGGGTGATGCGTACCACGGCCTCGCCGGGACCGGCCACCGGGTCCGGCAGGTCGGCGAGGTCCAGATCCTCCGGACCTCCGAGATGGGTACACAGCAGCGCCTTCATGCTCAAACCTCCCCTGGTCGTCGTATCGGCGCTTGCACCGACGGAGCCGCCCGCGCAAGCGCTCGACGCCGTCAGGGGCGTTCGTAGGTCCCGACGAGGCAGCCCTTGGCGAGGACGCGCCCCGCCATGGCCTCCAGCAGCGCGCCGCGGCCGGGATGTTCGGGCAGCGCCAGCGCCCCGTCGAGGGCGTAGGCCTGGAACAGGTAGGCGTGCGGACCGTGGCCGGTGGGCGGGTCGGGCGGCAGCCAGCCCGGCTTGAGAAAGCTGTTCTTGCCGAGGTCGAGGCCGGATTCGGCCTGGCTCGCCGCGCCCTCCGCCAGGGGTGCGCCTGGATCGCAATTCCAGGCGATCAGGTGGACCAACGGGTTCGGCGTGGGGCTGCCGGCATCCTCGCACAGGAGGACGATTCGCGCCGTGCCGGGGGGCAGGCCGGTCCAGGCCAGGGGCGGTGACGCGCCGGCTCCGTCGGCGGTGAAGCGCGCCGGCATCGCCGTCCCGTCCGCGAAGGCGAGGCTGGTGAGGCCGAGGCCTTCGGGCACGGTGGCGAAGGTGGTCCGGTAGGCGGTCTTGTCGAGCCCGGCCTTCAGGCCGGACAGGGCGGCGCCCACGGCGTGCGGAATCTTTTCGAGCAAGGTCGGTCTCCCACGGGGTACGCCGACCAACCGCGTGCGCGCCCGAAGGTTCAGGCCGAATGCCCACCTGCGGCCGGGGGCCCGGATGCGCCGGGGCGCTGCGCCGTGATCATGTAGTTGACGGCCGTGTCGCGGCTCGCCCGCCACGAGCCGTCCAGGGGATTGAGCACCACCCCGGTCGTGTCGGTGACGATGAGGCCGCCGGCCTCGACGGCGCGGGCGAGCTCGTCGGGCCGCACGAACTTCTCCCAGTCATGGGTGCCCCTGGGCAACCAGCCGAGGACGTACTCGGCCCCGACGATCGCCAGTGCGAAGGAGCGCAGGGTCCGGTTGAGGGTGGCGGCGAACAGGAGGCCGCCGGGCTTCACCGCCCGGGCCGCCTGCGCCACGAAGGCCGGCATGTCCACCACATGCTCCACCACCTCCATGGCGAGCACGATGTCGAAGCGCTCGCCCCCGGCCACCACATCCTCGATGGTGCGGGCGCGGTAATCCACCGGCACGCCCTCGGCATCGGCATGGGCCTGCGCCACCTTGACGTTGGTCGGCGCCGGATCGAGTCCGGTGACCCGGGCGCCGAGGCGCGCCAGGGGCTCGGACAGGACGCCGCCGCCGCAGCCGATATCCACCAGGGTCAGCCCCTCCAGGGCGAAGGGCGCGTTGCGGTCCCGTCCGAAATGCCGGCAGGCCGTGTCGCGGATATAGGCGAGGCGGACGGGGTTGAAGCGGTGGAGCACCCGCATCGGTCCGGCCTCGTCCCACCAGGTCGCCGCGATGGCTTCGAAGCGGGCGACCTCGTCGCGGTCGATGGAGGCGCCTGTGGGTCCGGTCATCGTCTCGGCATGTCTCGTGCGAGGTGGGCGCGTCCCATTGTTGACACGCCCGGGCGGCCCTTGTACCCGCCGAAGCCCTGTCCGGTACAGCAGCCAAGCGACGCGGCAGGCCGTGCGGGTTCCGGGAAATCCGTCCCGCGGCCCGCCGAATCCCGAGGTCACGCTCGATCCCCGGCTCAAGCGATGCGTCGCGGGCGCGACAGGCTCCGTCTGGTGAGAACATGCCCCGTCTGGTGATGAAGTTCGGCGGTACGTCCGTCGCCAATGTCGAGCGCATCCGCAACGTGGCGGCCCACGTGGCGCGCGAGGTCGCCGCCGGCTACGACGTGGCCGTCGTGGTCTCGGCCATGTCCGGCAAGACCAACGAACTCGTCGCCTGGGTCAAGGACGCGAACCCGATCTACGACGAGGCCGAGTACGACGCGGTGGTCGCCTCCGGCGAGCTCGTCACCGCCGGGCTGCTCGCCATCGCCCTGCAGAAGAACGGCATCAAGGCCCGTTCCTGGCAGGGCTGGCAGATCCCGATCCTGACCTCGGACGCCCACGGCTCCGCCCGGATCGAGGGCATCGACGGCGCCCGCCTCGATGCCGGTTTCCGGCGCGGGGAGGTCGCGGTCATCGCCGGCTTCCAGGGCATGCACGAGGCCAGCGGCCGGGTGACCACCCTGGGCCGCGGCGGCTCCGACACCAGCGCGGTGGCCATCGCCGCCGCCATCGGCGCCGAGCGCTGCGACATCTACACCGACGTCGACGGCGTCTACACCACCGATCCGCGCGTGGTGCAGAAGGCCCAGCGCATGGAGCGCGTGACCTTCGAGGAAATGCTGGAGATGGCGTCGCTGGGCGCCAAGGTCCTGCAGGTCCGCTCGGTCGAGCTCGCCATGGTCCATCGCGTGCCCACCACGGTGCGCTCCAGCTTCGATTCGCCGGACAACGCCCGGCCCGGCACCCTCATCTGCGACGAGGACGACATCGTGGAACAGCAGATCATCACCGGGATCGCCTTCTCCCGGGACGAGGCGCAGATCACGCTTCGTCGCGTGAAGGACAGCCCCGGCATCGCCGCCGCGATCTTCGGACCGCTGGCCGATGCCAACATCAACGTCGACATGATCATCCAGACCGTGTCGGGCGACCAATCGACCACCGACATGACCTTCACGGTCCCGTCGGCCGATTACGATCGGGCGCGCAAGATCCTCGACGCGCAGAGCGGCGCGATCGAATTCGCGCAGATCGAGGGTGCCACCGACGTGGTGAAGGTCTCGGCCATCGGCGTCGGCATGCGCAGCCACGCGGGCGTCGCCGCCAAGGCGTTCCGGGCCCTGGCGCAGAAGGGGATCAACATCCGGGCCATCACCACCTCGGAGATCAAGTTCTCCGTGCTGATCGATGCCGCCTACACGGAGCTTGCCGTTCGCACGCTCCACTCGCTATACGGCCTCGACCAGGCCTGAAGACCCGGGGCGCGCGAACGCCTGCGCGCCAACCGGACACGAGGCCGAAGCCGGATCGAGGAGACCATGCCCGCTGCGCCCGGAGGCCCGCGCCTGCTTCTGCGCCGCCTCCGCGAAGCGATGGCGGAGCCGGTCAGTCCACAGGCTCGTCTCGACCGCATCGTCACGCTGATCGCCGCCAACGTGATCGCGGAGGTGTGCTCGGTCTATGTGCTCAGCGATGACAACATTCTCGAACTGTTTGCAACCGAGGGTTTGAACCGCGAGGCGGTCCACCTGACCCGGCTGCGGGCCGACGAGGGCCTCGTCGGCCTCATCGCCAAGACCGCCGAGCCGCTGTCGCTCTCCGACGCCCAGTCCCACCCGGCCTTCTCCTATCGGCCGGAGACGGGCGAGGAGGCCTATCACGCCTTCCTGGGCGTGCCGCTCCTGCGCGCCGGCAACACCCTCGGCGTCCTCGTCGTCCAGAACAAGACCTACCGGGTCTATTCCGAGGAGGAGATCGAGGCGCTCCAGACCACCGCGATGGTGCTCTCGGAGATGATCGCCTCGGGCGAGCTGCAGGCGCTGGCGCCGGGGGCCGGCTCGGCCGCGCGCCGCCCGGTGAGCCAGCGCGGCGTGGCCCTCGCCGACGGCATCGGACTCGGACACGTGGTGCTGCACGAGCCGCGTATCGTCATCAAGCAGCTCATCGCCGAGAACGTCGAGCGCGAGGTCGAGCGCCTGGAACAGGCCATCGGCGAGGTGCGCTCGGCCATCGACGACCTCGTCGAACGCGGCGACAGCATCGGCACCGGCGAATCCCGCGAGGTGCTGGAGACGGTGCGCATGTTCGCGCACGACAAGGGCTGGCTGCGCCGGATGCGCGAGGCCGTGCATTCGGGCCTCACCGCCGAGGCCGCCGTCGAGCGCGTCCAGTCGGACAACCGCGCCCGGATGATGCGCCAGAGCGACCCGTACCTGCGCGACCGCCTGCACGACCTCGACGACCTGGCGAACCGCCTGCTGCGCACGCTGATCGGCGCCGAGGGCAACGGCGCGCAGCGCGTCCTGCCCGAGAACGCGATCCTGGTGGCGCGCTCGATGGGTCCGGCCGCCCTCCTCGACTACGACCGCACGGCGCTCCGGGGCGTCGTGCTGGAGGAAGGCGGGCCGACGAGCCACATCGCCATCGTGGCCCGGGCGCTGGGCATCCCGGCGGTGGGCGAGATCGCCAACGCCACCGCCCTCTGCGATGCCGGGGACGCGATCATCGTCGACGGCGCCACCGGCGAGATCCAGGTCCGGCCCGGTCCGGAGATCGAGGCGGCCTATGCCGAGATGGTGCGCCTGCGCGCCCGCCGGCAGGAGCAGTACCGGGCGCTCCGCGACGTGCCGGCCGTCACCCTCGACGGGACGACGATCGGCCTGCAGCTGAACGCCGGCCTCCTCATCGACCTGACCCACCTGCACGAGACGGGCGCGGACGGCATCGGCCTCTTCCGCACCGAGCTGCAGTTCATGGTGGCCCAGCGCATGCCCTCGGCCGCCGAGCAGCAGGCGCTCTACGAGGCCGTCTTCGCGGCCACCGGCGACCTGCCCGTCACGATCCGCACCCTCGACATCGGCGGCGACAAGATCCTGCCCTACATGCCGGCCCTCGAGGAGGAGAACCCGGCCCTGGGCTGGCGGGCGATCCGGATCGGCCTCGACCGGCCGGCCCTGCTGCGGGTGCAGCTCCGCGCCCTTCTCAAGGCCTCCGGCGGCCGACCCCTGAAGATCATGTTCCCGATGGTGGCGACGGTGGACGAGTTCACCCGCGCCAAGGCCATCGTCGAGCGCGAGAAGGCGCATCTGCGCCGGCACGGCCATGCCCTGCCGAGCGACTGCAAGCTCGGCGTGATGGTGGAGGTCCCCTCCCTCCTGTTCCAGATCGACGAGATCGCCAGGGCCGCCGACTTCCTGTCGGTGGGCTCCAACGACCTGATGCAGTTCCTGTTCGCCGTCGACCGCGAGAACCGCCGGGTCGCGGACCGCTTCGACACCCTGAGCGTCCCGGCCCTGCGCGCCTTCCGCGTCATCGCCGAGCGCGCCGCCGCCGCCGGCTGCCCCGTCACCGTCTGCGGCGAGATCGGCGGGCGTCCCCTCGAGGCCATGGCGCTGATCGGCCTCGGATTCCGGGCCCTCTCGATGTCGCCGGCCGCCATCGGCCCCGTGAAGGCCATGGTGCTGGGCCTCGACGTCAAGGCGGTGGCGGCGCTGCTCGACACCGAACTGACCCGCGCCGGAGACGGCGCCACCCTCCGCCCCGCCCTCGCGGCCTTCGCGAAGGCGCAGGGTGTGCCCATCTAGCGTCGGCGTGCCTATCTCCATGGGTCGTGCCGCGGCCCCGTCGTCGACCCGGCTTCCGGCCCGACGAGCCCTTGTTCAGATGAGAGTTTTCCACGGGCGATGACCCCCATTCCTGCAGAGCGTCTCGACGCGATCCTGACGCGCCACGACATCGTCACCGCCACGCTGAGCGCCGGCTCGGCGGATTCCGACACCTTCGTGCAGCTGTCGCGCGAACTGTCGGAGCTGGAGGGCGTCGTCGCCGCCATCCACGCCTATCGCGCGGCGGCGCAGAACCTCGCCGACATCGAGGCGCTGATCGACGAGCCTGGTAGCGATTCCGAGATGCGGGCGCTCGCGGCCGACGAGAAGCCGGAGGCCGAGGCCGGGCTGGAGGCGGCGCACCGGGCGCTTCAGCTCATCCTGCTGCCGAAGGATTCCGCCGACGAGAAGAGCGCCATCCTGGAAATCCGCGCCGGCACCGGCGGCGACGAGGCGGCCCTGTTCGCGGGCGACCTCTTCCGCATGTACGGCCGGTACGCCGACGCCAAGGGCTGGAAGGTCGAGGTGATCTCCGAGAGCGAGGGCACCGTCGGGGGCTATCGCGAGGTGATCGCCGAGGTGAAGGGCAAGGGCGTGTTCGCGCGCCTCAAGTTCGAGAGCGGCGCCCACCGGGTGCAGCGCGTGCCGGATACCGAGACCCAGGGGCGCATCCACACCTCCGCCGCCACCGTGGCGGTGCTGCCCGAGGCCGAGGAGGTCGACATCGTCATCAACGATGCGGACCTGAAGATCGACACCATGCGCTCGCAGGGCGCCGGCGGACAGCACGTCAACAAGACGGAATCAGCCATCCGCATCACCCACATGCCGAGCGGCATCGTGATCTTCGTCCAGGAGGAGCGCTCGCAGCACAAGAACCGCGCCCGGGCGATGTCGCTGCTGCGCTCCAAGCTCTACGACGCCGAGCGCACCGCCAAGGACGCGGCCCGGGCCGCCGACCGCAAGTCGCAGGTCGGCTCCGGCGACCGCTCGGAGCGCATCCGCACCTACAACTTCCCCCAGGCCCGCGTCACCGACCACCGCATCAACCTGACCCTGTACAAGCTCGAGGAGGTCCTGGCCGGCGTGGCGCTGGACGAGCTCGTGGACGCCCTCGTCACCGAGCACCAGGCGGAGCTGCTGGCCGCCGAGGGCATGGCCTGAGCCCCGTGGACGAGCCGGAGCCGATGCGCCTCGACCCGGGGCTCAGCCGCACCGACGCCCTGCGGCGCATGAGCGAGGCGCTCGCCGCCCACGGCCTGCCGGCGCGCGACGCCCGCTTCCTCCTGCTCGACCTCCTCGGGCTCAGCGCGACCGACCTGATCCTGCGGGGGCACCGGCCCCTCGGCCCGGAGGGGGCCGCGACGCTCGAAGGGGCCGTCGCGCGACGCGTCGCCGGCGAGCCTGTGGCCCGGATCGTCGGCGCCTGGGAATTCTGGGGCCTGCCCTTCGGGCTGGCACCCGAGACCCTCGTGCCGCGGGCGGACACCGAGACCCTGGTGGAGGCCGCCCTCGCCCTGTATCCCGACCGCGGGCGCCCGCTGCGGGTGCTCGACCTCGGCACCGGCTCCGGCTGCATCCTCGTGGCGCTGCTGAGCGAGTTGCCGAACGCCACCGGCATCGGCCTCGACCGCTCCCACGCGGCCCTCGTCCAGGCCCGCGCGAATGCGGTGCGGAACGGCGTCGGAACCCGGGCGGCCTTCGTCTGCGCGGACTGGACCGCGGGTCTCGGCGGGGCCTTCGACCTCATCGTGTCGAACCCGCCCTACATCGCCCGCGACACGATCCGTGGGCTCGACATCGAAGTCAGGGGTCACGACCCGATGGCGGCCCTCGACGGCGGCCCGGATGGACTCGGGGCCTATCGGAGCATCGTGGAGGCCCTCAGCGTCGGGCCGGTCCGCCTCGCCCCCGGCGGCGCGCTCGCCTTCGAGGTGGGTTACGATCAGGCCGAGGCCGTCGGGATGCTCGGGACGCAGGCCGGGCTCGCCCCCGCCGTGCGTCATCACGATCTCGCCGGGCACGCCCGCGTCGTCCGCTTCGGACCGGTCTGAGCGGACGTCGACCCGAAAATCCTGCGGGAAACGCGAAAAAACTGCGCCCGTTGGATGTATCGAGGCAGAAAACGCTTGTTGCCCCCTCGGCGAGCCGCTAATGTCCAAGGCAGATCGCGAACGATCCATTAAGATGGGTCGTGGTAAGACGGGTGGCGGCTTTGGTCCGCGACGCTCTTAGACGGTCCCCCCACGATCAGGCTGGCGCGCGCGGGCAGAGGCGCAGGAGCTTGGTCAACTTCGTGCCTGAAAACCGAAGGACGCCTGGACGCTCAGAGCGCGCCTTGGTCAACGGACAGAGACGGCAAGCACGGCGAAATCGATCACGGACACACCGGACCCGGATCACGCGGCGCCAGCGACGAGCCTGAGGACAGGCCGCGTCATGGCCGCCTGGAACCCGCCGCATCATCAGACGCTCCGAGACGAACGAGGGTCAATCGAGACCGATGAGACCAAACCAGAATAGACGGATGCGCGGTCGCAACCGCCCCAAAGGTCCCAATCCGCTTACGCGTTCCTACGAGTCCAACGGACCGGACGTCAAGATTCGCGGCACCGCCCAACACATCGCCGACAAGTATGCCCAGCTCGCGCGCGATGCGCAGGCCAGCGGCGACCCGGTGGCGGCAGAGAACTACTTCCAGCACGGCGAGCATTATTTCCGGATCATCTCCGGCGCCCAGGAACAGACCCGTCAGCAGGTCGGCGGTTACGCCCGCGGCTTCGACGACGAGGGCGACGAGGGGGACGACGAGGGCCAGGGCGCCCCGCAGGGCTACGCGGCCTCGAGCTACGGCGCGAATGCCTACAACGAGGATTACGGCGACCCGAGCCAGCAGCCTCAGCCGACGGCGTACGAGCCCCGGCAGGACGCACGCCCGGAGTCCCGCCCCGAGAACGCCCGCTCGGACTACAACCGGCAGGATTCGAACCGGCAAGATTCGAACAGGCAGGATTCGAACAGGCAGGATTCGGGTTCGGACGGCAACCGTCAGAACCGCCGTGACCGCTTCGCCAATCGCGGCGACCGTCCGCAGCGCTTCGACAATCAGCGCGACGGCAACCGGCCCGACTACAACAACCGTCGCGACGACTTCAGTCGCCCGGACGGCAACCGGCAAGACAACAGCCGACAAGACAGCAACCGGCAGGATTACACGCGACAGGATTCGAACCGGCAGGACTCGAACCGACAAGACGGCAACCGCCAGGATTTCCGGGCGGACCAGAATCGCCAGGAAAGCCCTCGCCAGGAAAGCCCTCGCCAGGAAAGCCCTCGCCAGGAGAGTTCTCGTCAGGAGAGCCCTCGCCAGGACTACAATCGTCAGGATCAGCCGCGACAGGATTTCCGTCCCGCCCCGGCCCGCTCCGACGCGCCCCGTTACGAGAACGGGCGCACGGAGAGTCCGGTGAACGAGGCCCCGCGCGGTGAGTTCGGTAGCCAGGATTCCGGACGACAGGAATCTGGTCGCCAGGACGCGCCCCGGGCCGCCCGCGCGAACGAGGCGCCGCCCCGGCGCAGCCGACGCCGCGACGAGCGGGATGCCGCCGGTCCGGCCGAGGACGTGGCCGCCCTGCCCGCCTTCCTGATGACGCCGCCGCGTCCGGTTCCCGTCGCCGAGCC
Source organism: Methylobacterium sp. Leaf111 (assembly GCF_001423285.1). Taxonomy (NCBI): domain Bacteria; kingdom Pseudomonadati; phylum Pseudomonadota; class Alphaproteobacteria; order Hyphomicrobiales; family Methylobacteriaceae; genus Methylobacterium; species Methylobacterium sp. Leaf111. The sequence goes on from NZ_LMNE01000001.1 coordinate 169,836, forward strand.
GGCGGGGCAGCACGACGCTCCCGAGGACTCGACCTCGGCGGCACAGGATGACGGTGCACCGGCCCCCAAGCCCCGCCGCCGCCGCCGCGCCCGGTTCGAGGGTTCGGACGGTGTCGTCGGCGCCGACGATCCGACACCGGTCACCGAGTAAGCGCGGTCCCACCGCGCGAACCGACTGGAAGCCGCCCCATCGGGCGGCTTCTTCGCTTTTCTAGGGGCCGCGCCAGTCGAGGGAGGCCTCGACCCGATGGATCAGCCGACGGTGGCGCGTCGCCTCGCCGAAGGGCGCGAGGTCCCAGGTCCAGCGCCGGTCGGGCGTCCCCAGGCGCACCCCGTGCAGCAGGTCGAGCCGCTCGGTCACGCGTCCGGTCCGGTCCTCCTCGATCTGTTCCACGTCCGTGACCAGGCAGACCCGGGCCCGCAAACCCGCGAGGCCGTCGAGATGGGCCCGGACGATCCGGTTTCCGAGATCCGGCGGCACGAAGCCGGGCCGGTCCAGGGGCAGGATCGGCAACTGCGACAGGAGATTGGCCGAGACCACGAAGTCGACGTCCGCACCGCCGCACAGGGCGGCCAAAGGATCGGGCCGATCGGTTCGGAGGGCGAGGTCCGCGGTGACAAGCCGGACGTTGGGATGAGCCCGCGCCCGAAGGCGGGCCGGCCAGAGATGCACGGCATCCACAAGGTCGACGCGCGCGAAGCGCGCCGCGAGGTCCGCAAGCGGGACATCCTGGAGGAGGCCCGAGCCGAGCACCACGGCGACGCGCCGCTGCGGAAGCCCGTCGCAGGCATCCAGGATCGCGGCCCGCGCCGCGGCGAGATGGGGGGCCCAGGCGCTGCGGCAGCGGCGCCCCCGGGACATCAGCAGGACGCTCTCGCGCAGGTGGCCCCTCCGGCGATGGGCGAAGGGCACCGGCGTGACGAGGAGGTGGAGGAGCTCGACGAGCACTTGGGCCCCCGGATCAGCGGCCCGGGCCCGACGGATCCCGCGCGTCCGGCGCGCCGCCCGCCTGCGCCGAGAGGCGGACCACGCGCTGCGCCGTGGTCACCGACAGGGCCTGAAACGCGCTCTGGATCCCGGTCCAGGCCTCGGGCGGCCGCACCGGGCCGGATTTCGTCCGCAGGAACAGCTTCAGGGTTCCGAACCCGAGGCGGATCGAGCGCAGGAGAAACAGCAGGGGATCGTGGTCCACCGCATCGTAGGCGCGCCGGGCGAAGGCGGGCGACACCGCGGCGAGGCGCGCGACCTCGGCCAAAGCCGTGTCGAGGTCGCCGGCCCGGACCAGATCGTCGATGCGCCGTTCATCCGCATCCGTCGCGCGCGGAAGGGTCTGGCTCCCCCGCAGGCCGGCCGCCAACGCCGCAGGCTGTCCCCGCGGCGCGGCGCGGGTCACCAGCATGGCCCGCAGGACGGCGTCGCCACGGGCCCGTTCCCCGAGCGTGGTGTAGGCCGCGCCGGAGAATTGCGCGCCGGCATTGCCCGCGACCACGTGCACCGTCTGCCGGTCGCCGCGGGCCACCAAGACGTCGGTGACCCGCTCGCCGAGCGTCGGCCGCTGCGCAACGGCCCGCAGGTGCTCCTGCCCCCGCGATTCGGAGACGGTGACGAGGTCGGCCTCGTCGAGGCGCGGCGAGCGCTGAAGGACGGGCCGGGCCACCGCGATATCCGGATCGAAGGCCAGGTCGCGCACCACGGCACGCGGTGCGTTGCGCACATCCGCCAAGCCGTCCGCCAGGAGGACGCGGGCGGCCCCATCGACCGCGCGGGCCAGGGGCAGCATCGCCGCGTCGAACACCTCCACCTGCGCCTCGCGCAGCCCGGCGGCCCGCTCCGTGAAGAGCATCGACAGCCGTTGCAGCACCCGTCCGCGCTGGAGCAGGCCGCCGGAGCGGACCACCTGCTCGATATCGCGCATGAGGGTTTCGATCATACGCGGAATTCCTGCGCGGTCCGTCCTTCGGCAATGTCCAGACCATCCTGGGGACGCAGAGATTAAGAAACTGAAATTCCCGTCGGCCCGGCGGGGGAACCTGGCCGCGACGATCCCGTTGCGGTTGGGCGGTTGCGATCGCATTCCCGCGCGCGCCGCCTACCCGGAGTGACCGTGTCGAACCTCATCCGCATCATCCTCGCGATCTTCCTGCCGCCGATCGCGGTCCTCATGACCACGGGCATCGGCCTGCAGTTCCTTCTCAACATCCTTCTGACGCTGATGGGCGTGCTGCCGGGCACCATTCACGCCCTGTGGCTGGTGCTGCGCGATCGCTGAGGGAATGCTAGCCTGCCGCGCGGGCTGATCGTCGAGCCACGGTCGCCGCGAACGGTCCGACGAGCGCGAGGGGAGCATGAGCACACGAGGTTTCACGGGGCGCAAGCCGCCCGAGGCGACCCGCGAGCGTCTGCCCCCCGGCCAGTACCTCACGGAGGACTTCCCCGTGCTCCAGATCGGCCCCAACCCGCGCATCGACCTCGCGACCTGGTCGTTCACCCTGCGCGAGGGGTCGCGGCCCCTGAAGAGCTGGAGCTGGGACGCCTTCAACGCCCTGCCCCGCACCCGCTGGGGCGGCGACATTCATTGCGTGACGAAGTGGTCGAAGTTCGACACCGCCTGGGAGGGCGTGCGCTTCGACGACCTCCTGGCCGATGCCGGCATCGCGGCGCCGAGCGCCTTCCTGCTCGCCGAAGGCTACGACGACTACACCACCAACGTGCCCGTCGCCGACCTGACGGGCGGCAAGGGCATGGTGGCGACCCACTACGACGGCGCGCCGATCCCGGTGGACCATGGGGGCCCGGCCCGGCTCCTGGTGCCGCACCTGTATTTCTGGAAGAGCGCCAAGTGGGTGAATGGCCTGCGCTTCACCCAGCGGGACGAGGGCGGTTTCTGGGAGCTGCGCGGCTACCACATGTACGGCGATCCCTGGCGCGAACAGCGCTTCACTGGTGATTGATCCCGCCCCGGGCCCCCTCCCCTGGCAGACCGCGATCCTCACGGCCATCCGGCCGGTGACGCGGCGGGTGAAGAGCTACCGCTTCCGGGTCGCCTTCGATCGGCCTATGCTGGCCGGGCAGCACGTCGACGTGCGCCTCACCGCCCCGGACGGCTACCAGGCTCAGCGCAGCTACTCGATCGCCTCGCCACCGGACGGCGACGGCACCATCGAACTGCTGATCGAGGGCCTGCCGGACGGCGAGGTCTCGGGCTTCTTCGACGCGGTGGCGGCGGTCAGCGACACGATCGAGCTGCGCGGCCCGATCGGCGGTTCCTTCGTCTGGCGCCCGGAGGATGGCGGGCCCCTTCTCCTGGCGGGCGGCGGGTCGGGCGTGGTGCCCCTCCTGTCGATGCTGCGCCACCGCGCGGCGAAGGCGCCGGCGGTACCCGCCCTCCTCATCTATTCCGTGCGCGACGCCGGCGAGATCCTCGCCGCCGAGGAGCTTGCGGTGCGCGCCCGCGACGAACCGCACTTCCAGCTGATGCTCAACCTGACCCGCGCCGGCGGCCGCCGGGTCGACGCGGCGATGATCGCGGAGGCGCTGGACCGGCTCGGACCGCCGCGCCATGCCTATCTCTGCGGCGGCAATCCCTTCGTCGGGGCGGTGGCGGACCTCCTCCTCGACGCCGGGGTGGACCCCGCCCGCGTCCGGACCGAGCGCTTCGGCGGCTGAGTTGCCATCGCGGGGCGCGGGCCGACCCGGTCCCGCCACGGATCACGGACCTGGAAGGTCTCGGCAGACGGAGGAAGACGCCATGTCAGCGCAGCTCGATCAGCGCGAGGGGCAGTGTCACTGCGGCGGCGTCCGGTTCCGTGCGACGCTGAGCGAGGGTCTCGACACGGTCCGGCGCTGCACCTGCTCGTATTGCCGGATGCGGGGGGCGGTCGTCGTCTCGGCCGAGACCGGCGGCGTCGAGATCCTGCAGGGCGCGGACCTGCTGACCCGCTATCGCTTCAACACCAGCGTGGCGCAGCACTTCTTCTGTTCGCGCTGCGGGATCTACACGCACCACCAGCGCCGCTCGAATCCCGACCAGTACGGCGTCAACGTCGCCTGCCTCGACGGGCTCAGTCCCTTCGACTTCGCCGAGGTCCCGGTGGTCGATGGCGTCAACCACCCGAACGACACCGGCGGATCGAGCCGGCTGGCCGGCATGCTGCGCTTCGTCCCCGCGCGCTAGTCGCCCCTCCCCGCCGCAAGGAATCCGGCCGCGGCCGCGTCCCGACGGTCGCGGCCGGACGCATGCCCCAGGCCCCGAGGCATGGTGCCGGTGGTCAGGGCGCGCGGGCGGGCGCGTGGAAGCGGGCGACGATCGCAGAGGGGCAAGGCCACAGCGTCGAGCAAATCGACTGCCGTCGCGGCGACGGGGCTGGCGCGGGCGGCCCGCTCGGCAGCGTCGCAGGCTCGTGCGCCGTTTCGCTCAGCCCCCGACGAGCCGATCCGCGACCTCCTCGGCCAGGGACAGGCTCGAGGTCAGGCCCGGGCTCTCGATGCCGAAGAGGTGGACCAGGCCGGGGAGCCCGTGCTCGGCCGGGCCGTCGATCCGGAAATCGGCGGCGGACTCGCCCGGTCCCGTCAGTTTCGGGCGGATGCCGGCATAGTCCGGGGTCAGCACCCCGTCGGGCAGGCCGGGCCAGTAGCGCCGGATCGCCCGGGCGAAAGCATCGGCCCGGGCGGGATCGACCCGGTAGTCCAGGCTCTCCACCCACTCGACATCGGGGCCGAAACGCATGCGGCCGGCGAGATCGAGGGTCAGGTGAATCCCGAGACCGCCTTCGACGGGCGCCGGATAGATCAGCCGCGAGAAGGCCGGCCGGCCGGTACAGCCGAAATAGCTGCCCTTCGCCAGGACCTGGCGCGGGATGCGCGCGGCGGGATAGGCCTCGACCGCGCCGGCGACCCCCTGGGCCCCGAGGCCGGCGGCGTTGACCACCGCCTCGAACGGCAGGGCCTCGCCGTTGACGGTGACGCTCCAGCCCGTGCGCGTCCGGGCGATCCGCGTCACCCGGCTGTCGAAGGCGATGGCGCCTCCGGCATCCTCCAGGTCGCCCTGGAGCGCCAGCATCAGCCCGTGGCTGTCGACGATCCCGGTGCCGGGCGCGTGCAGCGCCGCCACGCAGGCGAGGTTCGGCTCCAGGGCCCGGGCCTCGGCCCCGTCGAGGAGCGCCAGATCCGGAACCCCGTTGGCGTCGCCGCGCGCCTTGAGCGCCGCGACGGCGTCGCGCTCGGAGTCCGCGGTGGCCACGATGAGCTTGCCGCAGCGCCGGGTGGCAACGCCGTGGCTGTCGCAGAAGGCCGCGAGCATGGCCGCGCCGGCGACGCAGTGACGGGCCCGCAGGGAGCCCGCCGGATAGTACATTCCGCCATGGATCACCTCGGAATTGCGTGCCGAGATGCCCGTGCCGATCGCCCCCTCGGCCTCGGCCACGATGACGGCATGGCCCCGGCGCGCGAGGGCACGGGCCACGGCGAGTCCAACGATTCCGGCACCGACGACGAGGATATCCATGACGGGCCGGAGATGAGCACGAGAGGCACGGGGAACACAACACGAGGCGCGTCCGCTGCGGGTCCGGGCGCCCAGGGGTGGAGGGGCATGCATCCGCGGTCATGGCGCTGCGCCGCAGTTCCGGCTACAAGAGACGCCATCCGTAACCGTTCGAGGCCGGAATCACGTCGGTTTGGAGAGGATCGCGTCCGTCGCGACGGCTCCCCGGCGGGTTCTCCGCCTGCTTGCCCGCTAAGGCTTCCGTCACCGTGCCCTTCCCCACCCTGCCGGCCCCGCTCGCCCGAGCGCTGACCGCGCGCGACTACGAAGACCCGACGCCCGTCCAGAGCGCCGTCATCGAGGCGGCCGCGCAAGGCCGTGACCTCCTCGTCTCGGCCCAGACCGGCTCGGGCAAGACCGTCGCGTACGGCCTGGCCTTCGCCGAGACCCTGCTCGGCGACGCCGAGCGCTTCGGCCCCGCCGGCGCGCCCCTCGCCCTCGTCATCGCCCCGACGCGCGAGCTCGCGCTGCAGGTCGAGCGCGAATTGTCCTGGCTCTATGCGGAGACCGGCGCTCGCGTCATCTCCTGCGTCGGCGGCATGGACCCGCGCCGCGAGAGCCGCCAGCTCAACGACGGCGCCCACATCGTCGTCGGCACTCCGGGTCGCCTGCGTGACCACCTGGAGCGCCGCAACCTCGCGACGCAGGATCTGCGCGCCGTCGTCCTCGACGAGGCCGACGAGATGCTCGACCTGGGTTTTCGCGATGACCTGGAATTCATCCTCTCGGTGACCCCGAAGGAGCGACGCACGCTGCTCTTCTCCGCGACCCTTCCGAAGGCGATCGCGACCCTGGCCGAGCGCTACCAGAACGACGCCCTGCGCATCGCCGTGAAGGGCCAGGAGCGCGGCCACGCGGACATCACCTACAAGGCTATCCGCGTGGTGCCGCGCGAGCTGGAACACGTGGTGGTCAACACCCTGCGCTTCATGGATGCGCCGACGGCGATCATCTTCTGCAACACCCGCAACGCGGTGCGCCATCTCCAGGCGGTGCTCACCGAGCGCGGCTTCTCGGCCGTGGCGCTCTCGGGCGAACTCGGCCAGGGTGAGCGCAACGCCGCCCTCCAGGCGCTGCGCGACGGCCGGGCCAAGGTCTGCGTCGCCACCGACGTCGCCGCGCGCGGCATCGACCTGCCCACCGTCAGCCTCGTCATCCACGCCGACCTGCCGCACGATGCCGAGGTGCTGCAGCACCGCTCCGGCCGCACCGGCCGCGCCGGGCGCAAGGGCACCAGCCTCTTGCTGATCCCGGCCTCGAAGCGGCGCCGGGCCGAGCAGATGCTCATGATCGCCAAGGTCTCGTTCGAGTGGGCCGGCCCGCCCACCGCCGACGAGATCCGTCGCCTCGACGGCGAGCGCATGTGGCAGGATCCAATCTTCACCGAGGAGCCGGCCGAGGAAGACGTGGCCATGGCCGAGACCCTGATGGCGCAGCGCACGCCCCAGGAACTCGCCGCGGCCCTGGCGCGGATCTACCGCTCCCGCCTGCCCGCCCCCGAGGACGTCACCGATCCGGGCGCCGGCCCCGAGCGCAAGTCGCGCCCGGTCTACGATCCCGCCGACGCGGAGCGCATCGACGCCCAGGGCCCGGCCGTGTGGTTCCGGCTCAATCTCGGCCGGCGCGACAACGCCGATCCGCGCCGCCTGCTGCCGATGCTGACCCGGCGCGGCAATATCGGCCGCCAGGAGATCGGCGCGATCCGCATCTTCGATCGCGAGACGAAGTTCGAGGTCCGGGGCGGCGCCGCCTCGCGCTTCGCCCAGACCTTCGCCAAGAACGGCTCGCCCGAGATCCAGGTTGAACCGATCCTCGACGAGGAGCCGGCCCGCGAGGAGAAGGGACCCAAGGGCTTGAAGAGCCCGCGGGGCGCGCGCCACGAGCGCGAGATCGCCAAGAAGCCCCGCGCCAGCCGGGCGCGCTGACCGGACGGGGGCGCCCGAAACCGGGCGCTCCACCTCGACGAAGGGCGCCCGAAGCCGGGCGCTCCGATCCGACGAAGGGCGCCCGAAGCCGGGCGCTCCGATCCGACGAAGGGCGCCCGAAGCCGGGCGCTCCGGTCCGACGAAGGGCGCCCGAAGCCGGGCGCTTGCGCTAGAAGTGATCGGGCAGGTTCTTCACCGCATTGCCGAGGGCCTCGACGCTCTCGGCGATCTTGCGGCCGGCCGGGGCGAGCGACGGCACCTTCACGCCCAGGAATTCCGTCTGCTCCGGCTCGGGCTCCGCCTGCGCGACCGGGGGCGCCGACGCAGTCTCCGGCGCGCCACTCGGTGCCTTGGCAACGAGAGGCTTGGCAACAACGGGCTTGCCGACCGAAGACTTGACGCTCGAAGACTTGACGACCGAAGGCTTGGTCTCCGTCGCCTTGGCGACCGGGCTGTGCTTCGGCGCTTCCGGCGTCAGGGCCGTGAAGGTGCCGTTCGTCGCCCGCGACCGGGTCGTCTCGTTGGGCAGCGGCGCGATCAGGGTGGCGGTGCGCGTCACCGGGACCAGCGAGGCCGGACGCGCCGGCGGCAGCACCGCGGCGCTCTCGATCGGCGGCAGGCGCGCCGGCTTCGCGGCGACGGGCACCGCCGCCGGCTTCTCGACCGGAATCGCCTCGGGCGCCCGTACCGCGGGCGGCCGCGCTTCGGCGACCGTCACGCCGATGGGCTTCGCGTCCACGGTCCTGATTTCCAGGGGCCTCACTTCGGCGACCCGCGCCGCGGGCGGGGCGACCGCGGCCAGCGGACGCTCGGCCGTCGGAGCCGCGGACGGCTGATCCGGCGCGGCCGCGACGGACTTTGGCCTCGCCGGCGCGAGGGCCGGGACGCCATCGCGCAGGTCCGGCCATTCGGAGGCGTTGTGTCCGAGACTGGCGGGCGTCGCGGACGCCGTGGCGAGAGTCGGCCGGGTGAATTGCGGCCCCGCGAGGTTGCCGAGGGTCGCGAAGGCGAAGGCAGTGAAGCCGGCAAGGCCCAGGATGCCAGCGCCGGAGAGGAGCACCACCCGGAGTTTCACCCGGGACGGGCGGGGCGCCGGCGCGACGGGGCGCCGGGTCTCGGAGGGATCGATCGTTACGGACATCAGGGTCTCAGACATCTCGCACGCTTCAAGAGGTTCGGATTGACCGTTGCCGGTCGATCACGCGGCGCTGGTCGGGCACGACCGGCGCGGCGAGGCCCGAGGGGCGACGCCTGCGTGTAACGAAAGAGGCGCCGCAATGGGGCATGAAGATGTCCTTAACCCAATCCTTGAACAGGCTCGGATCAGACGCGTCACGAATCTGAATAGATCCAACAGGTTTAACGCGAGGTGTCTGGGCAGGACTTGGTCCCGTCCTGATTCGCCGCCGCCGCAGCCTGGACGTGAAAGAGGCGCGAGACGGCGCGCGTCGCACGATTCGCCGTCATGGGCGCGAAGGGCTCGCCCGCGACCAGGCGCGCCTTGAGGCGGACCCGCTCCGGGTCGCCCCAGCGGGTCAGCATCGCCTGGAAGGCGGCATGCGTCCGATGATCGAAGGGGCGGGGCCGGCCCTGCCCGTCCCGGCAGGGATGCGGCGGCGTGAACTGGGCGACGGGCACCAGCCCGGTGGGAATCGGGGCGGTGGCGGCGTGGGTGCGGCCCAGGGCCAGGATCCTCGGGTCGAGGAAGGCCCGCGGCCCGCCCGACTGCGGGTCCGCGCCGGCATAGACCTCGATCCGGCCGAGGGGCGTGGTGACGATCACATCCGCGGCGGCCATCAGGCTCGAAACCGCCTCGGGATCGTGTGCGGCGGTCCGTCCGGCCAGGGCGGCGAGGCGCGCGAGCGCGTCCGGGTCGGCGGAACGCAGAAACAGGCGGCCCTGCGGCAGGTCGAGGCCGAGGTCGAACCACTTATCCCCAAGATTCCGCGGTCGCAGGGCCCCGTCGTCGCGTCCGGCGGCGCGGATCGGCCCCGCCCCCGTCCGGGGGCAGAGCGCCATCGGCAGACACAGGGCGATGGCGTGGCTCCAGCCGCCGGTGAAGGCGGTCTCGTAGGCCACGGGAATCGCCTCCGCCGGCGCGAGGGCGATCCCGCCGAACGGGGTGATCCAGCCGAGGCGGCCGTCCGCCGGAGCGGCGACGACCTGATCGCCGCGGCGCCCGACGCCGGCGAGCGCGCCGAATCCCCCCATCGTCCAGGTGGTCTCGGGATCCGCCAGGGCTCCGGCCACGAGGCCCGAAACCGAATCGGGACGCTGCCATTCGGCGTCGGGTTCGCTACACACGGGGCGACGACCGCGCACGCTTTCCCCGACGGCCGCCACCCGAGTCGCCATGCCTCACGACGCCGCCTCCGCAGCCCGATCCCGATGGGGCCTGCCCCACCGCAACGGCGCCCCGCCCGCGGCGTCGGCGGAGGCGGGCCGCCGGTCGCTCTGGGCGTCGTGGCCGACGCGGACCCGGATGATCGTGCTGGTCCTCGCCATCGATGTCCTGGCCGCCCTGGTCTCGTGCGCGGTCATCGTCGTCAACGCCCGCTCCGCCGTCGAGGTCGAGATGCAGGCCGCGATGACGAATGTCGAGCTTCTGGTGTCCGATACCATCGACCTCGCCCAGGCGGGGCCGCCCGCCGGCATCCTCCAGACCCTGAACCTGCGCATCCACGATTTGCGCCACGTCCGCGTCACGGTGCTGGACGACGCCGGCAAGGTCGTCACCGGCGGCCTCGGCCGGGTCCGGCACGACCCGCACGCGGCGCCGGCCTGGTTCGCGGCCCTGATCGCCCCGGCGATCCGCGAGCACGACCTGCCGATCGTGGCGCAGGGCCGGCGCATCGGCACCGCCCGCATCACCACTCAGCCGCACGACGAGATCGACGAGGTCTGGGTCTATGCCCTGTCGCTCTCGCTTGCCAGCCTCTGCCTCAGCCTGGGGCTGCTCGGCGCCCTCACGGTGGCGTTCGGCCGCGTCCTGGCGCCGCTGACGGACCTCGCCGAGGGGCTGATCCAGCTGGAGCAGCAGGATTACACCGTCCGGCTCGAACCGCCGGCCTCGCGCGAACTCGCCGCCATCGCCACCCGGTTCAACCGGGTGGCCCAGGCCCTGGCGGAGACGCGGGCCGCCAACGGGCGGCTCAACCGCCAGCTCCTGTCGGCACAGGACGACGAGCGGCGCCGCACGGCCCTGGAGCTGCACGACGAGTTCGGCCCCTGCCTCTTCGCCCTGGAAGCGACCGCCGCCTCGGTGGTCCGCATGGCCGAGGCCGAGGCGCCGCCGGACCGGGCGCGCCTGAAGCAGCGCGCCCAGGACATTGCCAGCATCGTCGGCCAGGTCCAGACCCGGAACCGCGACCTCCTCAACCGGCTGCGGCCGCACGCCCTCGGGCAGGTGCCCCTGCCGGAATGCCTCGATCTGCTGCTGCGCGATTTCCGGCGCCGTCACACCGGGACGCGCTTCGCCGGGAGCTTCGAGGGCTTGGCCCGCGGCTACGGCGACGTGACCGACCTGACTGTCTTCCGCTGCATGCAGGAGAGCATGACCAACGCGGTGCGGCACGGCGGGGCGCGGAACGTCACCGTCCAGGTGCGAGACGAGGCCACCACCGCCGGGCGGGTCCTGCGCCTCGCCATCCGCGACGACGGCACCGGCATTCCGACCGGTCACAGCCTCGGACTCGGTCTTTCGGGGATGCGGGAGCGCGTGGAAGCCCTCGGGGGCACGTTCATGCTTGACAACGATCAGCCCGGCGCGGTTGTCCGGATCATGATTCCGCTCGATGATGAGCGGGACGTCGACACGAGTCCGATTCCCAGCGCATGAACGCGATCGCCACCACCACCGAGGCGCCGACCCTCGTCATCGACGATCACCCGATCGTACTCCAGGGCTGCCGGCGGGTGCTCGAGGATGCGGGGATCGAGCGGATCGTCGAGGCCACCAGCGTGGTCGCGGCCTATCGCAGCTTCCTGCGCCTGCGTCCCGGGACGGTGATCTGCGACCTGACCTTTCAGGGCAGCGGCCTCGCCGGGCTCGAACTGATCCGGCGGATGCGCGACGCCAACCGGGCGGTGCGCATCCTCGTCTTCAGCATGCACAACGATCCGGTCATCGTCGCGCGGGCCCTGGAGGCCGGAGCCCTCGGCTACGTACTCAAGGACCACGCCTCCGGCGAGCTGTTCGAGGCCTTCGAGCGGGTCCGGTCCGGCCGCCCCTACCTCGATCCGCGCCTGGCCACCGAGGTCGCGATGCTCCGCACCGACCCGAAGCGCACGCCCGAGACCCAGCTGACGCCGCGCGAACTGCAGATCCTGCAGCGCCTGGCGCAGGGCAAGTCCTACGGTGCCATCGCGAGCGACCTGTCGGTGAGCTACAAGACCATCACCAACGCCTGCTCGATGATGCGCCAGAAGCTCGGCCTGCGCACCCTCGCGGAGCTGATCCACCTGGCGGTGACGCAGGCGCAGCGCCAGGGCTGAGCGGACGGCGGCTCAGCCGAGGCCGCCCATCGCGCGCACCACCGCCCACTCGGCCTCCGTCACGGGCTGGACCGAGAGGCGGGAATTGTTGGCGAGCACCATGGCGGCGAGGCGCGGCTCGGCCTTGATCGCCTCCAGGGTCACGGGGCGGGGCAGCGCTTCGACGGCGCGCAGATCGACCATGCCGAAGCGGCCGGTCGCGTCGGAATCATCCGGGTAGTAGGGTCGGATCACCTCGACGATGCCCACCACCGCCTTGCCCTCGTTGGAGTGGTAGAAGAATCCGCGCTCGCCCACCTCCATCGCCATGAGATGCTTCTTGGCGACGTGGTTGCGCACGCCGTTCCAGTACGTGCCGGCGCCGCCCGCGGCGACCTGCTGCTCCCAGGACCAGGTCGAGGGCTCGGACTTGTAGAGCCAGTAGGCCATGCGCTTCTCCAGAGACGCCGGCTCCATAGCACCGGCCAAGCGTGGCCGTCAGGCCCCCCGGAGCGCGGCCTCCCAGTAGCACAGGCTCGTGGCGTTGATCGGGGCGCCGGCCTTCGCGTTCCGGGCTGTGACGAAGGCGTGGAACTCGGTCGCCGCCTCGGGCCCCAGGAGATCGGACAGGGCCGAGAGGATGCGGGTGATGCGCAGATGGTTGTGGTCGTGCGGCCGCAGCCAGCCGTCGGTCTCGGCATAGAAGCGGGTCATCCGCCCGAGGGCGGCGCGCAGGCCCGACAGGGCGGCCGGATCGGCGCGGATCGCCTCGGCCTCGGCCCGGCTCAGCACCGGCGCACCCGGTACGGCGAGGCTCGCCTCGTGCAGGGGGAAGCACCATTGGATGAAGTCGTGCACGCCCTCGATATGGGCGTCGTCGAAGGCGAGGATCTCCCTCAGGCGCCGCCCGGCCCCGTCGTTGCCGGAGCCGGTCAGGAAGGCACGGATGGGGTGCTGGCTCACTCGGCTTCTCCCCGCAGCGGCCGCGCCAGCAGGGCGGCGATGACGCCGTCGACGCTGGCGCCGCCCGAGACAATGGCGGCCACCGCCTCGGCCACCGGCATCTCGATACCCCGGGCGCGGGCGAGGTCGACCAGGGCGGCAGCCGTGAAGGCGCCCTCCGCCAGCTTGCCGCCGGCGGCCGCCTCGGGCGAGGCCCCCGCGCCGAGGCGCTGGCCGAAGGCGAAGTTGCGCGATTGCGGCGAGGAGGCGGTGAGCACCAGGTCGCCGAGGCCCGACAGGCCCATCAGCGTCTCCGGCCGGCCGCCATAGGCGCGGGCGAAGCGCATGAGTTCGGCGAAGGCCCGGGCGATCAGCGCGGCCCGGGCGCTCTCGCCGAGACCGCGTCCGGCAACGATGCCCGATGCGATGGCGAGGACGTTCTTGCCGGCCCCGCCGATCTCGACGCCGCGCACGTCGTCGGTGTGATAGACCCGGAGCGTCGGCCCCGAGAGGGTGCCGGCCAGGCGCGCGGCGAGACCCGCATCCGCCGCCGCGAGCGTCACGGCGGTGGGCAGGTTGCGGGCGACGTCCGCGGCGAAGCTCGGGCCGGACAGGACCGCCACCGGGGCGGCGGCGCCCAGCTGCTCGGCCGCGACCTCGCTCATGAAGGCGTCGGTGCCGCGCTCGATCCCCTTGGCGCAGAGCACGATGGCGGCTTGCGGCGCGAAGGCGGCGCCCAGGTCGGCCAGAACCCCGCGCAGGGTCTGGGCCGGCGTCACCATCAGCACCGTCCCGGCCTCGGCGAGGTCGGAAGCTCCGGCGGTGACGGCGATGCGGGGGTGCAGGGGCACGCCGGGCAGGTAGCGGGCGTTCTCGCGGGTGTCCTGCAGGCGCGCCGCCGCCTCCGGGTCGCGCAGCCACAGGGTCACGTCGTGCCCGGCCGCGGCGGCCGCGTTGGCCAGCGCCGTGCCCCAGGCACCGCCGCCGACGACTCCGATCCGCTTCATGCGCTGGTCCCTCGCAATGTGACGTGGTCCGCCCGCAGACGATACAGGAGATGCGGCCGCAGCGGATGCCCCGGCGGCAGGGCCGGATGCGGGAAGCCGCCCTCCGGGCGCATACCGAGGCGCTCCATCACCCGGCGCGAGGGCGTGTTTCCCTCGGCCGTGAAGGCGACGACCTCGGAGAGGCCGCAGCGGCCGAACAGGTCGGCGAGGGCGAGGCGAGCCCCCCGCGTGGCGATCCCATGGCCCCAGGCCTCGCGCGCCAGGCGCCAGCCGATCTCGACGGTCTCGCCCGGCCGCTCGCCGCCCGGGAACGGCATGGGCCGCAGGAGACGCGCGCCGCCGATCATCCCCACGAACCCGCGTCCCTCCACCGTGACGGCCCAGGGGCCGAAGCCGTCCACGGCGAAGCGCCGGGCACAGGTCCGCGCCTCGGCCCGGCTCGCGGCCGCGTCCTTGGTGGCGGGGAAGTGGCGCATGACCTCCGGATCGGCGTTGAGGGCGGCAAAGCGCGCTTCGTCGCCCGCCTGCCAGGGCCGCAACAGGAGGTTTCCGTCGCGAAGGCCCTCGGGCGGCGCCACCGCGTCGGCCTCCCGCAGCTTGCCGCGCAGGGCCAACGAGCGCCGGTTCAGCGCGCGCAGGTCGGCCCGGCCGAAGAGGACCGCCTCGCCGAGTTCGGTGGCGGCCGCGAGCTGGCCGAGGGGCAGGTTCGCCCAGGCCGGGGCCGGCACGCTCTCGCGCCATGGGCCGCCGCAGGTGTTGTCGAGGAGGATGCGCGCGAAGCAATGGTCGCGGTGCACCGGCCAGTCCGGGCGGGCCGCCTCGGGCAGGCGTCGCTCGACGAGGTCGCGCCAGCGCAGCCGCGCGGCCTCAGGCAACCGCCTTCGGCTCCGCGAAGGGCCAGCGGGCGCGGGCCGGCGCGGTGAGGTCGTCCACGAGGCCGAGGCGCAGGCGCTCGATACCCGCCCAGGCGATCATCGCGCCGTTGTCGCCGCACAGGGCCAGGGGCGGCGCCACGAAGGCGAGGCCCGCCTCGCCGGCCTGGGTGGTGAGCGCCCGGCGGATCGCGCCGTTGGCCGCCACCCCGCCGGCCGCCACCAGGGCGGTGGGATGGCCGGCCACGGAGGCGAAGTCGCGCATCGCCACCCGCAGGCGGTCGACCACCACGTCGACCACCGCCGCCTGGAAGCCGGCGCAGAGGTCGGCGACGTCGACGGAGGAGAGCGGCGCCAGCTTCTCCGCCTCGATCCGCAGGGCGGTCTTCAGGCCGGACAGGGAGAAGTTGGCCTCACGCCGCCCCAGCATCGGCCGCGGCAGGGCGAAGCGCTCCGGATCGCCGGTCTCGGCCAGGCGCTCGACCTCGGGGCCGCCCGGATAGCCGAGGCCAAGGAGCTTGGCGACCTTGTCGAAGGCCTCGCCGATGGCGTCGTCGATGGTGGTGCCGAGGCGGACGTAATCGCCGACCCCCCGCACCGCCACGAGCTGGGTGTGCCCGCCGGAGGCGAGGAGCAGAAGGTAGGGGAACCCGATGCCGTCGGTGAGCCGCGCCGTCAGCGCATGCGCCTCCAGGTGGTTCACGGCGATCAGGGGCTTGCGCGCCACCAGCGCCAGGGTCTTGGCCGTGACGAGGCCGATGAGCACGCCGCCGATCAGGCCGGGCCCGGCCGCCACCGCGATGCCGTCGACCTGGGCCAGGGTCAGGCCGGCGCTGCCCAAAGCCCGGTCGATGAGCCGGTCGAGCACCTCCACATGGGCGCGGGCCGCGATCTCGGGAACGACACCGCCATAGGCCGCGTGCTCGGCGATCTGGCTCAGCACCTCGTTGGAGAGGATGCGCCCGCGCCCGTTCTCGCCGGGGGCGACTACGGAGGCGGCGGTCTCGTCGCAGGTCGTTTCGATGCCGAGGACGTTCATGGACGGCGGATCATCTCGAATGGGGCCTCGTCGGAGGGGTGCGGGGTGGCCCGGGGGATGCGCCGCACCCTATCGTCCGCCTCCTCCGGCGGCAACGACGGGTTGCCAGCGGCGGCGAGACCGGCATGGATGGGCGCGGGGTTCTGGGAGCGCGAAGCGGGATGCGGATCTGGGTGGCGCGGCCGGAACCGGGGGCGGCGCGGACGGGCGCGCGCCTCGCCGCCCTGGGACACCGGCCCCTCCTCGCCCCGGTCCTCACCGTCGCACCGACGGGATTCCGCCTGCCGGAGGAGACCTTCGCCGGGCTGATCCTCACGAGCGCCAACGCGGCGGCGGCGCTGACGCCGGCGGAGCGCGCGCGCCTCCGCGTGGTACCGACCTTCGCGGTGGGAGCCCGGACTGCCGCCCTCGCGCGGGAGCTGGGCTTCGCGGACGTCCGCGAGGCGGAGGGCGACGCGCGGGCCCTGGCCCGGCTGGTCCGGGCCTCCCTGCCCATGGGCGCGCACCTCGTCCACGCGGCGGGGGCCGAGCGCAAGGCCGAGCCCGCCGCCTCCCTGATCGCGGCCGGATACCGCCTCGCGGTATGCGAACTCTACGCCGCGCGGGGGGTGGCGCGGCTGCCCGATGCGGCGGCGGACGCCCTCGCAGGCCGGCGCCTCGACGGGGCGCTCCACTACTCCCGGCGCAGCGCGCAGGCGGCACACGATCTCGCCACGGTGGCCGGGCTCGGCGGAGCCTTCGGAGACCTGACGCATTACTGCTTGTCGGCGGATGTCGCCGCGCCCCTGGTCACCGCCGGGGTCGCGGTCCATTTCGTGCCCGACCGCCCCGGGGAGGACGCGCTCCTCGCGGGATTGCCGGCCCCCGGGCCAACAGGATTTCGATAAGGGCCTCGCTCCGGCGGCGGCCCTGGTGCTAGGACGAGCGCAAGAAGCTGCGCCGCCAGCCTCGACCCACCGGGCGCCGGATGCGCCGAACGGGTCGGGCGGCGGGAGACGGGAAGGGAGCCTTGAACCGTGAAACCACCCAACAGCGACCCCAACCGCCCGGGTTCTCCCACCGGCAACCGGCCGGCCGAGCCTGGCAAGCCCGCCACGCCGGGCGGCTCCCTTCCGCCGAAGGTCGAGGCCTCGGCCAAGCCGGGTCAGCCCGGCGGCACGCCGGGTACGTTCGGCAAGAGTGAGCCGGGGAAAGGTGAGCCGGCAAAGGCAGAGCCGGTCACGGAAGGCACGAAGACGGACGCCGTGAAGACGGAAGCCGCCAAGGCCGCGATCCTCACGCCCGACGCTGGCAAAGCCGACACCGTCAAATCCGATGCTCCCAGAGCCGACGCCGTGAAGCCGGATGCCTCCAAGCCGGACCTGACCCGCCCCGATCCGCTCGCTGTCGGCGCCGCGAAGACCGAGACGATCAAGGCCGATGCGCCGAAGCCGGAGGCTCTCAAGCCCGATGCGTCGAAGGCTGACGCTTCCAGAACCGATGCTTTGAAGGCCGAGTCACCGAAGGCCGACTCCGGGAAATCCGAGCCGCCCCGCTCCGGCGGATTCGCGGGACCGCAGCCCGGCGCGCGTCCGGGCCAGTCCGTGACCGATGGCCCGATCATCGACCTGAAGGCCAAGCGCATGCCGGACCCCGTGCCACCAGCGAAGGCTGCCGGTGCTGCCGGTGCTGCCGGTGCTGCCGGTGCTGCCGGTGCTGCCGGTGCTGCCGCGGGAATGGCGAGCAAGCCGGCCGACGGCAAGACCTCTGATAGCAAGACGTCCGATTCCAAAACCGCTTCGGAGCTCCCGAAGGCGGGTGGTCCGACGACGCCGCGCATCACCCCAGCCGCCGCGGCTGCCCCGGCCGCTTCGTCCGGGGCCGGCTTCGGCTCCCTCGTCACCGCCGGCCTCCTCGGCGGCGTGGTGGGGGCCGGCCTCCTGTTCGGCGTCGCGCGCAGCGGCCTGATGGCCCCGGGCGAGGATGCCCGCATCACCGCCCTCGACCAGCGGATCGCCGCCCTCGCCCCGAAGGATGCGGTGGCCGGCCTGGACAAGCGGATCGCCGCGAACGAGGCCGCCCTCAAGGCCGTTCCGGAGGCGGTGTCGACGGCGCGCCAGGCCCTCGAGAAGGCGAACGCGGCCCAGGGCGGCGCGCCGGCTCAGGCCGAGGGAGCGCCCGCTGCGGCGGCTCCGGCCGCCGTGCCGGCCGATCTCGTCGCCCGCCTCGACGCCCTGGACCAGCGCGTCTCGGCGCTCCAGGAAGAACCGGGCCGCGACCAGGGCGGCGACGCCCGGATGGCGGTGACCCAATCCGCGGGACCGCAGCTCGCCGCGCTGGAACAGCGCCTGAAGGCCATCGAGGGCAAGGTCGAGTCCGCGCCGAAGCCCGCCGCGCAGCCCGATCTCGCCCCGAAGCTCGCCGCCCTCCAGGGCGACGTCGAAGCCAAGACCAAGGCCAATGCCGAGGCTGCCCAGGCGCTGAGCCAGAAGGTGGCCGCCCTGCAGCAGTCGCTGGAGGCTCGCGTCCAGGCCGCCACCGAGGCGGTCCAGGCCGCGACCCAGGCGAGCGAGAAGGTCGTCGACGCGAACAAGACCCAGGCGGCCGAGGCGGCCAAGGCGGTGGAGCGCCAGCTCCAGGCCCAGGCCGACAAGATCGCCGGCCTCGACAAGGCCGTCTCCGAGCGGGCCGAGACCGCGACCCTGCAGGCCGCCCTGCGCGTCGTGTCGGCCGACCGGATCGTCACCGCCCTCAACACCGGCGCCCCCTACGCGGATGCCCTCTCGGCCCTGCGCGGGCTGGAGCCGGGCGACCCGGCCCGCCTCACGGCGGTGGCGGCCTTCGCCGACAAGGGGGCCCCGACCGCCCGCTCGCTCGCGGCCGAGTTCCGCCCCGTCGCCGAGCGAATCGCGGCGAAGCGCCGGGCGGCCCAGACCAAGGCCGTGGCCGAGACCGGCGACATCGGGACCAAGCTGATGAGCATGGCCGAGTCGATCGTCCAGGTCCGGCGCGTCGAGACCCCGGCCGCCGGCGGCACCCCCGGCGCGGCGGCCCCCGACACCGCCCCGAAGGTGCAGGACTCCCTCGACCGCGGCGCGATCAAGGAGGCCGCCGAGGCCTTCGCGGCGCTGCCCGAGGCGGATCGGGCCGAGGCCGGCGATTTCGGGACCAAGCTGGCCTCGCGCGTCGCCGCCGGCGACGCGGCCCAGGGCCTGCTCACCGACGCCTTCAAGGGCCTGCCCGCAACCGGCGCCTCCCGTTGAGCGCGCGGCCGCGCGCCCTGTCCTCCGGCGGGATGCGCGGCCACCCGGATTTCGCGCGGGAGCGCCCAACGCTCCCGCCCCCGACTCTCGGTGTCGCCGGACCGGCCGACGCCACTCCCAGGAGTTTCTGATCCCATGTGGCGCGCCCTCGCCTTCCTGGCCCTTCTCGCGGTTGCCGCCTATGGCGCGACCTGGGTCGCCGACCATCCCGGCACCGTCACCATCGTGTGGAACGGCTACGAGGTGGCCACCAGCCTCGCCATCGGGCTGATCGGCGTCCTGATCGCCGCCATCCTGATCGGCTTCATCTGGGCCATCGTGCGGGGCTTCATCACCTTGCCGGAGACGCTGGTGCGCGGCTCGCGCGACCGGCGCCGGGCCAAAGGCTTCACGGCCCTGTCCCGCGGCATGGTCGCCGTCGGGTCGGGCGATCCGCTCGCCGCCCGCCGCCACGCCAACGACGCCGAGCGCCTGCTCGGCGCCGAGCCGCTGACGCTGCTGCTCAAGGCCCAGGCCGCCCAGATCTCCGGCGACCGCGAGGCCGCCGAGCAGGCCTTCCAGCGCATGGTCAACGACCCCGAGACCCGCGTGCTCGGCCTGCGCGGCCTGTTCGTCGAGGCCCGCCGCCGCGAGGACGACGCCTCCGCCCGAGCCTACGCCGCCGAAGCCGCCCGCCTGGCCCCCAGCGTCACCTGGGCCAACGAGGCCGTCCTGGAGGCGCAATGCGCCGACGGCGACTGGAGCGGGGCCAACGAGACCGTGGAGCGCCGTGCCTCCCTGGGCCTCATCGACAAGTCGACCGCCCGGCGCCAGCGCGCCGTCCTGCTCACCGCCGCCGCGCAGGAGCGCGAGGGAGGCGAACCGGAGGCCGCCAGCGAGCGCGTGCTCAAGGCGGTCAAGCTCGCCCCCGACCTCGTCCCGGCCGCGGTCCTCGCCGCGCGCCTGATGGTGCGCCGGGGCGACCTGCGGAAGGGCGCCAAGATCATCGAGGCCGCTTGGCGCGCCGGGCCGCACCCGGACCTCGCCAAGACCTACCTGAACCTGCGCACCGGCGATTCCGTGCGCGACCGCATGGCCCGCGCCGAGACCCTGGCCAAGATCTCGTCCTGGCACCCGGAGGCCCGCCTCGCCATGGCGCAGGCGGCGTACGAGGCCCGCGAGTTCGGCCAGGCCCGCGAAGCCCTGGCGCCCCTCCTCGCCGACCGGCCCACGGTCCGCGCCTGCCTGACCATGGCCCGCATCGAGGAGGCCGAGCACGGCGCCGGTTCGGGCCGGACCCGCGAATGGCTCTCCCGCGCCGCGCACGCCCCGCGCGATCCGCTCTGGATCGCCGACGGCATCGCGTCCGAGACCTGGGCGCCCGTCTCGCCGGTGAGCGGCCGCCTGGACGCCTTCGTCTGGAAGACGCCGACCGAGCTGATCGCCGGCCCCGAGGCGCCGCACGACGAGGACGCAACGGCCCCCGAGGGCGTCCTCGCGGCCCCGATGCCGGCCGCTCCGCCGGAGGCCTCGCCGAAGGCGGATGGTGCGGCCGAACCCAAGCCCGCGACGGTGCTGTTCCCGTCCGCCGCCAAGGAGACGGCGCCGGTGGCCGCCGGGATGGCGGCCGCGGCCGCGCACCCCGCGTCGGGTTCCACCTCGGTCGGCCCGTCCCCGGCCGCGGCCTCGGGTCCGCTCTCTGCCAAGTCGCCGACCCCGGTGGTGTTTCCCCCGCCGAAGGCCGGCGACACCCAGCCCCGCCGCGCCGGCTGACGGCGACCCCAGTCGCTGAGCCCGGTCGCCGAGCCCGGTCGCCGAGCCCGGTCGCGCCGCCGGGCTCGGGGCCAGCATGGCGCATGCAGGGACGGTCCCAAGCGACCGTCCTTAAAGGTCGGTTCACGCAATTCCGCTAATCCTCTCGATCAGCGAGTTCTGCGTAACCGAAGTGCCATGTCCCCATCTTTCGACGATGCGCCGGACCTCTCCGGCCTGATCGAGTTGTCGCGTCTCGACAGCCTCGATCTGAAACCCGTCATCCTTCGGGTGCAGACGGATCACTTTCTCTCGGCCACGGTCCGGGACCGGAAGACCGTCGCGGCCTTCGCCTCCCTGGCCGGAGGACTGATCCCGATCGTCGACGCCGAGACCGCCGAGATCGTCGCCCGCAAGCTCGCGCCCTTTCCCGACACGCCGCCCGCCCTCCTCGCCGCCCTGGTGGAGCGTGGCGGCGGCGCCCGGGACGCCGTCCTCGCCCAGGCTCCCATCCTCACGCAGGCGATGATCCAGGCCGCCCTCGCCGAGGACGCCGATCTCGGCCCCGCCATCGCGAGCCGGTACGATCTCAGCCGCGCCACCATCCTGGACCTGATCGGCCGCGAGAATCCCGGCATCGACCGGGCGCTGGCCGCCAATCCGGCCGCCACCCTTCAGGGCGAGTTGCTGGCCCGCCTCGTCGCCCGCGCGCGCAAGCAGCCGGACCTCGGCCGGACGCTCCTCGCCCGCCACGACCTCGCCCATGCCGACGTGGCGCCGCTGTTCCTGCTGGCGGACGAGACCCGCCGCGAGGCGATCGGCCACGCGATGATGGCGACGGCGGCCCTGCGGCCGAATCCGCCGGCACCGCGCGAGGCCGGCGCCGTGCTCACCGGCTTCTCCGCCCGGGGCGACGTGGCCGGGTTCGTGGCCGCCCTCACCGAGATGCTGGGCCTGCCCAAGGGCTTCCTCGCCACCACCCCCGATCCCTCGCTGCGCTACGAGCTGCTGACGGTCGCCCTGCGCGCCGCCGGCCTGCACGAGGAGGAGGCGGTCTACATCTACCTCACCCTGAACGAGACCGTGGCGCAGTCGGTCGACCGCGTGTTCAGCCTGGTCAAGCTGTTCCGGACCCTCCCGCGGGTCGCCGCGCGCGACCTCCTGGCCGCGATCCTGGCCTGGACCCCGCCGGAGCGGGCCTCGCAGGCGGGGCACCAGCCCTACCATGCCCCGGACGCCCAGCGCCCCCGGGCGCAGGCCACGGCCAGCGAGCGCCCGCCCCTGCGCACGCCCCTGCCGAGCCGGCAGCGCCAGGCGACCTGATCCGGCCCCGCGAAGCCCGCGCGGGACGCCGCCTATTCGGCGAGATCGAGGCGGTGGCGTCCAGCGCGATCGTCGATCTCGACGATCCAGAGATCGTCGTCGAAGCGCAGCTCCTTGCCGAGGCGCACCTCCACGTCGGCGGGCGGGGCCTCGCTGAGCAGGGCCACGAAGCGGCGGTCGCCGTGGGACTCGGTGTCCACGAGGGATTGCGGGGCCGGGCCGTAGAGATCGGCCCGGCCGTCGAGGCGATCCACCTTCACGAAGATCGCCCCCGCCTCGGGGGAACCGCGGCGGCGCTGCACCGCGGCGATGCCCTCGATGTCGAGGCGGCGAAGATGGGCGGAAACCCAGAAATCCGAGCGCAGGCGTGCCATGTGCCGGTCTATAGCACGCCGCCCCGCCGGATCAGCCCCGGGCGGCGCCCGACCGGGTGGCGAGCTCGCGGAAGGTCCGCGGCGAGGGCTCGCCCTTCACCGGAAGCTTGCGGTCCCGCTCGAATTTCTCGATCGCCGCCCGGGTGCTGGCGCCCATCAGGCCGTCGGCCTTCAGCGGCCCGTAGCCGAGCTTGACCAGGGCGCGCTGGGCCTGGGCGATGGAGAGGCCGCCGAGGGTCGCCACCGAGGCGGTGGTCTCCGCCCCCGCCGGCTCGCCGGCCCGGATGATCTCGCCGATGCCGTCCCGCGGCGCGCGCGCCGCCTCGGCCCGGGACGGCTCCACCTTCGAGGACTCGGGCTTGCTGGACACCTCGGGTTTACCGGACGGGTCGGATTTGCCCGCCTCCGCCTTCGCGACCACGGGGGCCGCGGGCTTCGGGACCTCGGCCGCCCGGGCGAGGGCCGGCTTGGCCGGGAGCTTGGGGAAGATCGGCGCGGGATGGCGGCCCATCTGGTAGCCGAGCGCGTTCAGGCAGATCATCGACACGGCGCCGAGGACGACGGCGACCCCGAGGGCCTCGCCGGGATGGCGCAGGACCGCGCGGCCCGCGCCTCCCGCCAGCGCCCCGAACCCCGCCAAGCCGCCGAGCCCGGCGAAGCGGCCGGGGGCCGGCCGTCGCCGGGCAGCGGGCCGGGCCTCGCGGCCACGGGACGGAACGACGATCTCTCGCTGGTCGCGGCGTGCTTGCGGCTCGCGCATTCGATCTCCTCAGGGCTGATCGCAACGGTGTCCGGGCCCCGCGCGAAGCGGGGCCCGGACGATCCGGTGCCGGCAGGATCGCGGCGCACTCATCCGGCGCGCCGCAGCGGAACGTAGCTCTCGCGCACCGTCTCGGGGCTCGATTCGAACAGGCCCATGGGCCGGCGCATCGGCACGGGACCGTCGTTCACGGCACCGACGAGGCTGCCGCCCGAAACCGAAGGGCGCAGGCGGGTGCGGATCGGGGCCGCCGGGACGACGCCGGTGCCGACCCGGCAGGCGCGCGGCAGGGTGACGATGATCGTGGTGCCCTCGCTCCGGGTGCTCTCGATGGTGATGGCCCCCCCGTGCAGGCCGACGAGGCCCTGCACCACCGAGAGGCCGAGGCCGGTACCCTCGTGGGTGCGCTCGTAGCCGCCGGCGCACTGGTAGAACGGGCTGCCGACGCGGGGCAGGTCGGCCTCGCTGATGCCGATGCCGGTATCGGCGACGATGAGGTCGAGGTGCTTGGCCGAACCGCGCAGGCCGACCTCCACCCGCCCGCCCCGCGGGGTGAACTTCACCGCGTTCGACAGGAGGTTGATGACCATCTGGCGGCAGGCGCGCAGGTCGGCGGTGATCTCCACCGGCGCGACGCTTGCGTCGCGCACCAGGGCGATGCCGGCCTGGTCGAACTTGAGCTGCATCAGGTTGCAGCAGGTCTGGATCAGGGCCGAGAGGTCGAAGGGCTCCGGGGCGTAGTCGAAATGGCCGCTCTGGATCCGCGACATGTCGAGGAGCGTGTTGACGACTTCCAGCAGGTGCTGGCCGGAATTCCGGATGATGCCGGCATATTCCCGGGTGCGCTCCGGATCGGTCGCCATCCCGCCCTCCCCCGAGAGCACCTCGGAGAAGCCGATGATGGCGTTGAGCGGCGTGCGCAGCTCGTGGCTGACATTGGCCAGGAAGCGGCTCTTGACCTCGTCCGCCCGCTCGGCTTCGGCGCGGGCCTGCTCCAGCTCCTCGGCATGGCGGCGGTGCTCGGTGACGTCGCGGGTCACCGCGACGACGCTGGATCGCGGGCGGCCGGGCGAGGCCGTCTCCGCCGTCTGGGCGTCGATCCGGTGAATGCGCATCTCGGCGAAGATCACCTGCGGCGCGGTCTCGGTGCGGGCCGCGGCGCTGTCGAGGTGCAGGCGGAACTGGACCCGGGCCGGGCGGCCATGGGCGGCGACGTCGCTCAGCGCCTGCAGCAGCAGGGGGCGGTCGCCCACATGGACGCGCTCCAGCAGGCCGTGGCCGTGCAGGGAGGCCGGCTCGGCCCCGAGGAAGCGGGTGGCCGAGGCGCTGGCCTCGAGGACGCGGCCGTTGGGGTCGTGCCAGGTCACGAGGTCGTCGATGGCCGAGAGCAGCATGCGGTCGCGGCGCTCGTTGTCGCGCAGGCGGGCGAGCCAGCGGCCCTCGTGGCGGAAATGTTCGAGGGCCTGGGCCGCGATGTGCCCGATCGCCGTGATGGCGAAGACCGGCATCGCCAGGGCGCGCGACCACTCGGGCAGCGGGGTGCCCTCGGCGAGGGGCGGCAGCAGGGCCACCGCGAGGGCTCCCAGGGCCGCGATGATGGCGGCGGCCAGGGTGGCGCGCCGCGAGCCCGAGATTACGGCCTCGAGGGGGATCGCCACCAGCCAGATTGCGGCGGCGGAATTGGCGCCCCCCGTCATCATGGCGAGGCAGACCACCACGCCGGTCAGGCCCGCCGAGGAGATGGCGTGGGCGAGCCAGAGGATGCCGGTGCGGGACAGGAGGACGGCGGCGAAGACCGGCAGCATCAGGCTGGCGATGGCCAGGGCCTCGACGCCGGTGGGCACGCCGCGCAGCACGAGGTAGGGCGGCAGGCCCAGCATCATCATCAGGCCGGTGGCAAGGCGGGAGACCAGGAAGCGCTCGTGCCGGAAGCGCACGCCGCCATCCTCTTTCACCGACTCATGGACGAGCCCCGCGAGGCGGACATCGATGAGGGAAGCCAGGGCACCGTAGATACGCAATACCGACACGCACAGCGCGGACAGGGCCCGACGGCCATCCCCGACGCCCCTTGGCTCGACGAAAACTCGACTGAGGGCAACTTCGCAGAGCCGACTTAAGCGAGTCTTGCGCTAGACAGTCCGATTGTCTCCGCATGCTTTCCGGGACGTAACCATGACCGGTCCCTCCAAAAGACCTTTTTGGGCCACGACACGAAAAAGCCTCGAAGGACATCGGGATAAGCTTGTGTTCACCATTCCGGCGCTTTGCGGGCGGCGCGTCAGGGGGTCTTTACCGGTCGCGTCCGACGGTGTTCGCGCCCCGGCCGGGGCGCGTCCGGGACGAGACCCATGTCCTTCCTCATCCGTGCCGGTCTCGTGATCGGCGTCCTGTCCTGGCTGGCGCTTCAGCGCCAGGGCGAGCGCGCGCCCGCGCCACCGGCGGTGGCCGATGCGGCGGCGGCGGCCTGGGACGCGCTGCCCGCGCCCCTGCGCGACGCCGCCCTGCGCGAGGGCGCCGCGGAGATCGGGCGGCGGGCCTTCACCGCCTCGCCCGTCTCCCGCGACACCCTCTCGGACAGCGACAGAAAAGTCCCGTGGCGGGGCGCGCAAACCCACGCGGATCGCGCTACGCTGGCCCAACGCGGGGAACGCGGGCCCCCGTAAGGGGGTAGATGGTTCGCGACGCGGCGAGGGATCCAGCGGATGTTCGGCTACGGGATGGAATACGAGGGCGCCGCCTTCTGGCTGCCCGTTGTCTGGGCGGGCCTGCTGGCGCTCGCGGTGGCGATGTACGTCGTCATCGACGGCTTCGACCTCGGGGTCGGCATCCTGTTCACGGCGGCGCGGAAGGGCAATTGGCGCGACCGGATGATGCTCTCGGTCGCCCCGATCTGGGACGGCAACGAGACCTGGCTGGTGCTCGGCGGCGGGGGCCTGTTCGCGGTGTTCAGCGTCGCCTACGCCATCCTCCTGCCGGCGCTCTACATTCCGATCATCCTGATGCTGATCGCCCTGATCTTCCGCGGCGTCGCCTTCGAATTCCGCTTCAAGGCGGACCGCTCGCAGTTCATCTGGGACAACGCCTTCCACTACGGTTCACTGCTGGCGACCTTCGCGCAGGGCATGGTGCTCGGTGCCTTCGTCCAGGGCTTCAAGGTCGAGGGCCGCGGCTTCGCCGGCGGCACCCTGGACTGGCTCACCCCCTTCAGCGTGCTCACCGGCATCGGCCTCGTCTGCGGCTACGGCCTCCTCGGCGCGACCTGGTGCGTGATGAAGACCTCGGGCGAGCTCGAGATCTGGGCCCGGCGCAAGAGCCTGCAGTTCCTGGCCGCCACCATCGTGTCGATGGCGGTGGTGAGCGCCTGGGTGCCGTTCCTCGGCCTCGACATCCAGTGGCGCTGGATCTCCTGGCCGAACATCCTCTACGTGGCGCCCGTTCCGGTGGTGACGGCCCTGGTGGCCTGGGGCATCTTCCAGGGCATCCGCGACGGCCGCCACGTGGCGCCGTTCCTCCTCACCATCGCGCTGTTCCTGCTCGGCTTCCTCGGCCTCGCCATCAGCCTGTTCCCCTACATCGTGCCGCCGCACTACACGATCTGGCAGGCGGCCAACGCGGTCAGCGCCCTGCAATTCGCCCTCGTCGGCTACGCCGTGGTGATGCCGCTGACCCTGGCCTATACCGGCTACGCCTACTGGGTCTTCCGCGGGAAGGTGGCGGAGGACATCGCATCCGGGGGCTACGGGCATTGAGCGGACGATCCTCCGGGGCCAAGGGCCGCCGGCTGCTCTGGTTCGCCGCCTTCTACGCCGCCAGCCTCGTGACCTTCACGGCGCTGGTCTATCTCCTGCGCGCCGTCGTGAAGGGGTGATCGGCCCGCCGAGTGCGCGGGCCGTTCGCGGGGAGACGCGCCGCCTTCACCCCCACAGGTCTGGTTCGGGCGGATGGATCAGGCTGCCCTCGAAGCGCAGGCCCGGCTCCCGGTCCCGGGCCAGGAGCAGCGGGCCGTCGAGGTCGACGTAGTCCGCGTGGTGGGCGAGCAGCATGGCGGGCGCCATGGCCAGGGAGGTGCCGACCATGCAGCCGATCATCAGCGAGAAGCCCCGCGCCCGCGCCTCGTGGGCCAGCATCACCGCCTCGGTGAGGCCGCCGGCCTTGTCGAGCTTGATGTTGATGGCATCGTAGCGTCGGCTGAGGGCGTCGAGGCCGGCCCGGTCGTGCAGGCTCTCGTCGGCGCAGATCGGGATCGGCCGGGCGATCTCGGCGAGGAGTGCGTCCTCGCCGGCGGGCAGCGGCTGCTCGATCAGGCCGACGCCCGCCGCGACGCAGGCCGCGAGGTTGGCCTCGATCGTCTCGGGGCGCCAAGCCTCGTTGGCATCGACGATGAGGCGCGCATCCGGTGCGCCGCGCCGCACGGCGGCGATGCGCTCCGGGTCGCCGACGCCGCCGAGCTTCACCTTGAGCAGGGGCCGGTGCGCGGCCTGGCGGGCCGCCGCCTCCATGCTCTCCGGGTCCCCGAGGCTCAGGGTGTAGGCGGTGGTGGCGACCTGCGGTGCCGACAGGCCGGCGATCGCGAAGGCGGGGCGCCCGAGCTGCTTGGCCTCCAGGTCGAACAGGGCGCAATCGAGGGCGTTGCGGGCGGCCCCCGGCTTCATGCCGACCTGCAGGTCCGCCCGGGTCGCCCCCATGGCGATCGCCTCGGCGTGATCCCGGATCAGCGCGACGACGCTCTCCACGGTCTCGCCGTAGCGGGCATAGGGCACGCACTCGCCGCGGCCGGCCCGGCCCTCCCCGTCGGAGACGGTGGCGACCACCACCACCGCCTCGGTGCGGCTGCCCCGCGCGATGGTGAAGGCCCCGGCGATCGGGAACGACTCGACCGCGACGTCGAGGTGCCGGGTCACGCGCTCGCCCCCGTGGCGGCGGGGGGAAACTCGGACACGATCCGGTCGACGATGGCCTCGACGCCGAAGCGGACCGGGTCGGTGGCCGGCAGGTCGTGGTCCCGGGCGAGGTCGGCGAGCAGCGTGCGGGCCGCCCCCTCCGCCAGGTCCTGCGTGTTGACGGCGATGCCCACCGGACGGATGTCCGGGTTCGTCAGGCGGCCGAGCTGGACGGTGAGATCGATGACCTGCCGGATCGTCGGAAGCGAGTGCTCGACGCCGCGCATCGTCGTGCGGGTCGGCTCGTGGCAGACCACGAAGGCATCGGCCTGCGCCCCGTGCAGCAGCCCGAGGCTCACGCCGGCGAAGGAGGGGTGGAACAGCGAGCCCTGCCCTTCGAGCAGGTCCCAGTGGTCCGGCGCTGCGGCGGGGGCGATCCACTCGACGGCGCCGGAGATGAAGTCGGCCACCACCGCATCGATGGCGACGCCGCGCCCCGAGATGAAGACGCCGGTCTGGCCGGTGGCGCGGAAATCCGCGTCGAGGCCGCGCTCGCGCATGCCGCGCTCCAGGGCGAGCACGGTGTACTTCTTGCCCACCGAGCAGTCGGTGCCGACGCTGAGCAGGCGTCGGCCGGGCCGCTTAGTGCCCTTGCCGGTGGCGAAGGTCTCGGAGGTGTGGCGCACGTCGTGCAGCTGCCGCCCGTGGCGCTCGGCGGCCTCGGCGATGGCCGGCACCGCCCCAAGACGGGCATGCAGCCCGCTGGCGATGTCGAGCCCGGCCTCCAGGGCCGCCACCACCTCGGCGACCCAGTGCTCGGGGAGAACGCCGCCCGCATTGGCGACGCCGATCACCATCGTGCGGCAGCCCTTCGCCACGGCCTCGACCAGGGTGAGGTCCGGAATCCCGAGGTCGGCGGCGCAGCCGGGCAGGCGCAGCTGGCCGACGCACCATTCGGGACGCCAGTCCTTGATGCCGTAGGCGGTCTTGGCGGCCAGGCGGTCGGGCACGTCGCCGAGGAACATCAGGTAGGGCGTTTCGATCTGCATCGCGTCACTCATCGGCCGAGGATGGACACCTCGCCTTCTCCTATGCGCGAGGATCACGGCGCTGCCAAATCGTGCCCGCGATGGCCATTCGCCGGCAGAACGGGCTTGCGGGCGGACGCGATGTCGGGTGTGGTCCGGGGCGATAAGAGACGGATAAGATTCCGCCAAGAGGAAACGTTGCGCGCATGAAGATGTACGGCAATTGGCGCTCGGCCGCGGCGTTCCGGGTCCGGGTCGCCCTCAACCTCAAGGGCATCGCCTACGAGGAGGTCTTCCTGGACCTCGATGCCGGCGAGCAGTTCAAGCCGGACTTCCTGGCGATCAATCCGCAGGGGGCGGTGCCGGCGCTCTTCGACGGCGACGGGCCGCCGCTGATCCAGTCGCTCGCCATCCTCGACTATCTCGAGGACATCCATCCGGCCACCCCGCTGCTGCCGGGCGAGCCCCGCGCGCGGGCCCGCGCCCGTTCCCTGGCCCAGGTGGTCGCCTGCGACACCCATCCGCTCTACGTGCCGCGGGTGCGCAACTTCCTGATGGAACGCTACGACCTGCCGCGCGAGCGCATGCTCGACTTCGTGCGCCACTGGATGGCGACCGGCTTGAAGACCCTGGAGACGCGCCTCACCCAGGAGCCTGGGACCGGGCGCTACGCGCAGGGCGACGCGGTGAGCCACGCCGATCTCTGCCTCGTCAGCCTTTGGGTCGGCACCGGCATCTTCGGCGTCGACACGGGCCCCTTCCCGACGGTCCGCCGGATCGCCGAGGATTGCCTCGCCCAGGACGCCTTCTCCCGGGCCCATCCCCTGCGCCAGCCGGGCGCGCCGGCGTGACGGGAATGGCGGTCCACCGGCAATCCTTCTAAGCTGAACCCCTGGATGACGATGCGTCGCTCGCCGTGGTGGCACGCATCCGTACAATCGCGGCACACGAGGACCTGAGCGACATGGTACCGGGCGAAACCGAGGACAATCTGCATCGCATCGTGGTCGTCGGCGGCGGCGCGGCGGGCCTGCAGCTCGCCACGAAGCTGGGCGACAAGCTCGGTCGCACGCACAAGGCGCACGTCACCCTGGTCGACCGGGCGCGGACCCACATCTGGAAGCCGCTGCTGCACGAGGTCGCCGCCGGCAGCCTCGATGTCGGCCACCACGCGGTCGATTACCTGCACCATGCCCACCGGCATCATTTCCGCTACCGGATCGGCGAGATGACCGGCCTCGACCGGTCCAAGCGGGTGATCCACCTCGCGGCCAGCCACGACACCGAGGGCCGCGAGGTCACGCCGATCCGCGAGATCCCCTACGACACGCTGGTGATGGCGGTGGGCTCGACCACCAACGATTTCGGCACGCCCGGCGTGCAGGAGAACGCCATCGCCCTCGACACCCAGAGCCAGGCGGTGCGCTTCCACCAGCGCCTGGTGAACGGGATGCTGCGGGCCCACACCCAGCCGGGGCCGGTGCGGCCGGGCCAGCTCCACGTCACCGTGATCGGGGCCGGCGCCACCGGCACCGAGCTCGCCGCCGAACTCCACCGCACCACCCGCCACGTGGCGGCCACCGGCCTCGACCGCATCGACCCGGCCAAGGACCTGAAGATCACCCTGGTGGAGGCCGCGAGCCGCATCCTGCCGGCGGTGCCGGAGCGGATGTCCCGCGACGTCATGGAGCTCCTCGCCAAGATCGGCGTCGAAGTCCGCACCGGCGCCCGCGTCACCGAGGTCCGGCCCGACGGGGTCCAGCTCGCCGATGGCGGCTTCATCCCCTCCGAACTGGTGGTCTGGGCCGCCGGCGTGAAGGCGCCGCCGTTCCTGCACGAGATCGGCGGCCTCGAGACCACGCGCAACAACCAGCTCGTGGTGACCCCGACCCTGCAGACCACCCGCGACCCGGACATCTTCGCGATGGGCGACTGCGCCTATCTCGTGGAGAAGGGCTCGGATACCCCGATCCCGCCCCGGGCGCAGGCGGCCCACCAGCAGGCCTCGCACCTCATCAAGATCATCCCCGACAAGATGGCCGGCAAGCCGCTGAAAGCCTTCAAGTACCGCGACTTCGGCTCGCTGGTCTCGCTGGGCGAATACTCGACGGTCGGCAGCCTGATGGGGTTCATCAAGGGCAAGAACATGTTCATCGCCGGGCTGTTCGCGCGGATGATGTACCGCTCGCTGTACAAGATGCACGAGCAGGCCCTGCACGGCACCGTGAAGACGACCCTGGACGCGGTCGCCCGGGCGCTGACCCGGCGCACCGAGTCGCGCGTGAAGCTGCACTGAGCATAACTGGAACCCGATCGGCATGTTTCTCGACATCGTGAAAGCGGTCCAGCAGCGCAATCCGGCGCTCGGCTCCTACGTCCTCGTGCTGCGCGGCGACGCGCGGGCGCGCGACCCGGCCGATCCGAGCCGGCTTTCCCCGGAGGCCGAAGCCTGGCTCGCCGAGCACGCGCCGGGCGCCCGGTTCTCCGAGGAGAAGGTGCTGCTGGCGCCCTATCCCGGCGCGATGCCGGCCGACCGGGCGGTCACCGTCCTGGCCTTCGCGGATGCCCGCCACCTCGCGGCCTTCGCCACGGCCTGGACGGCCGATCCGGAACCGGAGGAGCCCGAGGCATCGGAGCCCGCGGGGGGCTGAGCCCGCGCCCAGCCGCGTCAGCCCCGCGCCCCGCCCGCGCGCCAGCGCAGGCGGGCGGCTTCCAGGCCCCAGATCATGCCCAGCATCATGTAGACGTGGCGCCACTTCTCGATGTCGATCTGGAGAGCCTGCAGGAAGAACATCAGCAGGGCCGGCCAGACGATCTGGGCGTGGCGGCGATAGGGCGTGTCGTGGCGCATCAGCCGGAAGCCGACGACGCTCGTCGTCAGCACGAGGCCGACGAAGGCGACACCGGCGAGCCAGCCGCCATTGGCGAAGCTGCCGATATAGGTGTTGTGCGGCTCCAGGGCGAAGATCAGGCGCCAGCGCAGGGGACCCATGCCGAGCGGCTCGTCCACCAGCATGTTGAGGCCGCGCAGCTGGTTGCCGAAGCGCCCGGTCTCGCCGGTGTCGTAGTCCTGCGTGACCGCGGCGCGCTGGGAGAACATCTCCGCGGTGTCGCCGATCGAGAGCAGGCCGACGATGGCGACCGTGGTGGCGACGAGGGCCAGCACCGTCAGGGTGACGATGCGGCGGCGCAGGCGCGCCGAGGGGGTGGTGGTGTAGACGCTGCCGACCATCACGGCGACGGCGATGAGCGAGCCCGCCCAAGAACCGCGCGAGAACGACAGGAAGATGCCCGCCACGATCACCATGAGGATCGCCGACGAGAGGACCGGGCGCCTGCTGGTACCGAGGAGGAGGCCGTGCATCAGGTAGAGGGCGCCCAGGGTGAGGAACGAACCGAAGACGTTCGGATCCTGGAAGGTGCCCGAGGCGCGGCCGTACTTGTAGAACAGGTCCTCGGTCGGGATGTATCCGAAGTAGCCGACGATGCCGAAGGCGCTGGACAACAGGCAGCTCGCCACGAAGGTCTTGAGCGCCAGCTCCATCCGCGCCTGCGTGTCGTCGGAGAACAGCATCGCGAAGAACACGCCCGTGATGGCGAGGTAGGCGAGCTGGATCGTCCAGGTGACCGACAGGGGCTGGTCGACATAGGGCATCAGCGCCACCGTGATCGCGCCGACATAGAGGATCAGCAGCCCGAGCAGGGGCACCATGCCCCGGTGCAGGCGCAGGCCGAGGCAGAGCCAGAGCACGATGGTGGGGATCGCCACCACGTCGTAGGGCGAGGTGTCCGAGAAGGCGAAGCAGGCGAAGAAGATGAAGGCGACGAGGAGCAGCGTCGCCAGGCGTCGGAGCACCTTCAGGACGGGGATGTGGGCCCAGGCTCCCGCCTGCCAGCGCGACGCGCCGGGTGCCATCGTGGACGCCATGCACTCAACCCATCCCCGCGCCGCCGACAGGGCGGGACCGCGCTACACCCGCAGGATGGGACGCGAGAATGATTGAGAATTTGGATCGCGATTCCGCGCCCGGCCGGCCTCAGGGCAGCGCGCGCACCAGATTCCGGAACTGATCCCCACGATCCTCGAAACTCCGGAACTGGTCGTAGGAGGCGCAGGCCGGCGAGAGCAGCACCACGGGCTCGGCCGCCTCCGACGCGGCGGCGGCCTCGGCCGCCCGGGCGGTGGCGACCGCGAGGGTGCCGCAGGCCGTGTAGGGCACCCGGCCCTCCAGGGTGGCGGCGAAGGCGTCGCTCGCCGCACCGATCAGGTAGGCGTGGGCGACGCGATCGAAGAGGGGCGCCAGGGGGGCGATGCCGCCCTCCTTGGCCTTGCCGCCGAGGATCCAGTGAACGTCGCGGAAGGCGGTGAGCGCCTTCTCGGTGGAATCGGCGTTGGTGGCCTTCGAGTCGTTGACGAAGAGCACGCGTCCGCGCCGGCCGACGGCTTCCATCCGGTGCGGCAGGCCGGGGAAGCTGCGCAGGCCGGCGACGAGTTCGGCGTCATCGATCCCGAGGGCGCGGACGCAGGCCGCGGCCACCGCCGCGTTCTGCCAGTTGTGCGCCCCGCGCAGCGACCCGATCCCGCCGAGATCGGCGAGGGGCGTGCCGTCGGCGTCGAACACCGTCCCGTCGCGGGCGGACAGGCCGTCGAAGCCCGCCTCGGGCGTTCCCACGTGGATGCGCACGAGGGGACCGACGCGGTCGTCGGCGATGGCGCGGCTGAGGTCGTCGTCGACGCCGACGATGGCGCATTCCGCGTCCGCCACCAGCCGCGCCTTGATGGCGGCGTAGGCGTCCAGCGTGCCGTGGCGGTCGAGGTGGTCCGGCGTGATGTTGAGGAGGATGCCGAGGCTCGGGTCGAGGCTCGGCGTCAGGTCGATCTGGAACGACGACAGTTCGATCACGTGGATGCGGTCCGGCGCCGGCGGCGCCAGCGAGAGGATCGCGGTGCCGATGTTGCCGCCCATCTGCACGTCGCGCCCGGCGGAGGCGAGGATGTGGGCGATCAGCGCCGTGGTGGTCGACTTGCCGTTGGTGCCCGTGATGGCGACGAAGGGCGCGCCCGGTGCGCGCGCCCGGCGCTCCTGGCAGAACAGCTCGATGTCGCCGATCACCGGGATGCCGGCCGCGCCGGCCTTCTCCACCGTCCAGTGCGGCGCCGGGTGGGTCAGGGGCACGCCGGGGGCGAGGATGAGGGCCGAGAAGCCGCTCCAGTCCGCCTCGTTCAGGTCGAAGACGGTGATGCCCTGGTCGCGGGCGCGGCCCGTGCTCTCCGGGGAATCGTCCCAGGCCAGCACGTCGGCGCCCCCGGCGATCAGCGCCCGGACGGTGGCGAGGCCGGAGCCGCCGAGGCCGAACAGGGCGACCTTCTGGCCGGCGAAGGTGGTGACGGGCGTCATGCGGATCAGCGCAGCTTCAGGGTGGCGAGGCCGGCCAAGGCCAAGATCACGGCGATGATCCAGAAGCGGATCACGACCTGCGGCTCCTTCCAGCCCTTCTGCTCGAAATGGTGGTGGATCGGCGCCATGCGGAAGACCCGCTTGCCCGTCAGCTTGAACGACGCGACCTGGATGATGACCGACATCATCTCCAGCACGAACAGGCCGCCCACGATGGCCAGGACGATCTCGTGCTTGGTCGCCACCGCGATGGTGCCGAGGAGACCGCCCAGCGCCAGGGACCCGGTATCGCCCATGAAGACCTGGGCGGGGGGCGCGTTGAACCAGAGGAAGCCCAGCCCCGCCCCGATCACCGCGCCGCAGACCACTGCGAGCTCGCCGGTGTCGCGGACGTAGTTCACCTGGAGGTAGCCCGCCGTGAAGACGTTACCGACGAGGTAGGCGATGACGCCGAAGGTGCCGCAGGCGATCATCACCGGCACGATGGCGAGGCCGTCGAGGCCGTCGGTCATGTTCACCGAATTGCCGGCCCCGACGATCACGAAGGCGGCGAACAGCACGTAGAACCAGCCGAGGTTCAGGAGCGCGTCCTTGAAGATCGGGAAGGCGAGCTGGTTCTGCAGGGTCGGAGGCGAGTAGACCGCGATCAGCACGCAGGCCGCGATGGCGATGCAGGCTTCCAGCAGCAGGCGGAACTTGCCCGAGAAGCCCTTGTGCGACTGCTTCGTCACCTTGAGGTAGTCGTCATAGAAGCCGATCGCGCCGAAGCCCAGCGTCACCGCCAGGGTGACCCAGACGTAGTGGTTGCGCGGGTTGGCCCAGAGCAGGATCGCCACCACGCAGCCGGCCAGGATCATCAGGCCGCCCATGGTCGGGGTGCCCCGCTTCGTCAGCAGGTGCGACTGGGGGCCGTCCTCACGGATCGGCTGGCCCTTGCCCTGGCGCAGGCGCAGCGAGGAGATGATCAGCGGCCCGAACCAGAACACGAACAGGCCCGCCGTGAACAGCGCGCCGCCGGTGCGGAAGGTGATGTAGCGGAAGACGTTGAGGGCGGAGACGGTGCCGCTCAAGTCCGACAGGAGATACAGCATCCAGCACCCGGCCGTGGTTCGATTCGGAATCGGCCGGAGACCGGGGGCGCGCCGCGCCCCCTCCCCGGCCGTGATGACGGTCGCCTCAGCGCGCGACGGCGTGCGGCGGTTCGGCTTGGGCGTTCGCGTAACGGGCTTTGAGCGCTTCCACAATCCGGCCCATGCGGATGCTGTTCGAGCCCTTCACCATCACGGCGTCTCCGGGACGGAGCGCGGAGAGCACGGGCTCGAGGAGGTCGGCCGAGGTCGCCGCGCAGGCGCCGCGCCGGCTCACCGGCAGGGCCTCGAACAGGTTTCGCATCAGCGGGCCGGCCGTGAAGACGAGGTCGACCTTCGCCGTCTCCACCGGTCCGGCGAGGTCGCGGTGATGGGCCTCGCCCTCGGGCCCGAGTTCGAGCATGTCGCCCAGCACCGCGATGCGGCGACCGCGCGGGCCGGTCTCGATGCCGGCGAGCGTCGCCAGGGCGGCGCGGATGGAGGCCGGGTTGGCGTTGTAGCTCTCGTCGACCAGGAAGGCCTCGCCCGCCCCGATCGCCAGGGCGGTGCGCTCGCCGCGGCCGACGGGCGGGCGCAGGGCCGCCAGCGACAGGGCCGCGCGGGCGAGGTCCGCCCCGAGCGCATGCACCACCGCCATCACGCCGAGGGAATTCATGGCCGTGTGCCGGCCCGGCGTGCCGAGCTGGTAGGTCACCGGGATGCCCATCACCACCGCATCCACCACCGAGAGGTCGGGGCGCAGGACGATGCGCTGCGCGCGGACATCCGCCTCCGGGTGCTCGCCGAAGCTGACGACCCGGCCCGCCCGCGAGGCCTGGGCATGGGCGAGGAGGCGGGCATAGTGGGGGTTGTCGCGGTTGAGGATCGCGGTGCCGCCGGCCTTCAGGCCCGAGAAGATCTCGCCCTTGGCGTCGGCGATGGCCGACACGGAGGCGAAGTGCTCGATATGGACGGGCTCGACCGTCGTGATCAGGGCGATGTCGGGCTGCACCATCGCGGTGAGCGGCACGATCTCGCCCCCGTGGTTCATGCCGATCTCGAACACGCCGAACTGCGTCTGGGCCGGCATCCGCGCCAGGGTCAGGGGGACGCCCCAGTGGTTGTTGTAGGAGGCGATGGAGGCGTGGGTCGCCCCCTGCGCGGACAGGACGTGGCGCAGGGCCTCCTTGGTCCCGGTCTTGCCGACCGACCCCGTCACCGCGACGATGCCCGCGTCAGTTCGGGCGCGGGCCGCGGCGCCGAGCGCCCGCATGGCGTCGAGGACCGGGTCCTCGCCCGCCCCCGCCACCGCCAGGACCGGCCCGGCTTCGGCGAAGGCCTGCGCCCGGTCGGCGGCGACCACGGCCGCGCCGGCACCCCGCGCCAGGGCGGCCGCGACGAAGTCGTGCCCGTCCCGGGCCTCGCCCCGGATGGCGAAGAACAGGTCGCCCGGCTCCAGCGTGCGGGTGTCGATCGAGGCGCCGGTGATCGGCCTGCGCGCGCCCAGGAGGGTGCCGCCGGTGGCGGCCTCCAGGGCTTCGCCGCTCCAGAGCGGGGCCGTGCCGGGCGGGGTCGTTTGGGTCATGCTGAGCGTTCCGCGATCGCAGCCCGGAGGACGTCGTGGTCCGAGAAGGGCAGAACCTGTGACCCCACGATCTGGCCGGTTTCATGGCCCTTGCCGGCCACCACGAGGACGTCGCCGGGCTCCAGGGCCCGCACGGCGGTACGGATCGCCTCGGCCCGGTCGCCGATCTCGACGGCGCCCGGGGCGGCGGCCAGGATCGCGGCGCGGATCGCCGCCGGGTCCTCGCTGCGCGGATTGTCGTCGGTGACGATGACGACGTCCGCCTTGTCCGCCGCGATGGCGCCCATAATCGGGCGCTTGCCGGTGTCGCGGTCGCCGCCGCAGCCGAAGACGAGGCGCAGGCGCCCCGTCGCGAAGGGGCGCAGGGCGGTCAGCACGCCCTCGAGGGCCTCCGGCTTGTGGGCGTAGTCCACGAGGCACAGGCCGCCCTGGACCTCGCCGATCCGCTCCATCCGGCCCGGCACGCCGGTGAGGTGGTCGAGGGCGGCGATCACGCCCGCGGGGTCGGCCCGGCCGGCGGGGGTCGCCAGGACGAGGCCGGCGGCGAGCAGCGCGTTCTCCACCTGGAAGCCGCCGACCAGCGGCAGGCGCACGGCGTAGTCCTGCAGCCGGCCGGAGGGACCGGGCGCCTGCAGGGCGAGGTGCTGGTGGAAGCCCTCGGTGCGCGCGGAGACCAGCCGCACCGTGTCGCCCTTCGACCCCGTGGTGTGGACGTCGAGGCCGCGGGCGGCGGCGGCCGCCACCACGACGTCGGCATAGGCGCCGTCGAGGTTGATCACCGCCGGGATGCCGGGCTGCGCCAGGGTCGTGAACAGCCGCAGCTTGGCCGCCAGGTAATCGTCCATGGTGGCGTGGTAGTCGAGGTGGTCGCGCCCGAGATTGGTGTAGCCCACCGCGGCGAGCTCGACCCCGTCGAGGCGGCGCTGCTCGATCCCGTGGGAGGAGGCCTCCATGGCGAGGTAGGCGATACCGTCTTCGGCCAGCCGCGCCAGGGTGGCGTGCAGGGTCACGGGGTCGGGGGTGGTCAGGGAGCCGTAGGTGGCGCCCCGGTTGGTGACGATGCCCACCGTGCCGAGGCTCGCGGCCTCGGCGCCGAGGCGGGCCAGGATCTGGCGCACGAAATCCGTGACCGAGCTCTTCCCGCTCGTCCCCGTCACCGCCACCACCTGGGCCGGCTGCCGGCCCGAGAAGGCCCGGGCCGCGCGGGCGAGGCTGCGGCGCACGTCCGCCACGGCGACGTAGGGCACGCGCCCGTCGAGCCCCTTCGGCCGCGCGCCCTCGCTCACCACCGCCACGGCGCCGGCGGTCGCGGCGTCCGCGGCGAAGCGGCGGCCATCCGCGACGGTGCCGGGCACGGCGACGAAGACGAAGCCCGGCGCGACCTTGCGGGAGTCCGCCGTGAGCCCCGCGACCGGCAAGCCGGCGAGGCCGGCCTCCGCCTCGGGAAAGAGCCCGCCGAGGGTCGGCCCGCTCATCGCCCGTCCACCTGCGTGGCGTGGTAGGCGCCGAGTTTCACCATGAGGGGGAAGGGCTTCGCCGGCGGATCGAATTGCGGCGGCAGGCCCAGGATGGGCGCGACCCGCTCGATCGTCCGGCCGGTGACGACGCCGGAATTCCAGGCCGCCGTGGCGTAGCCGCCGGATTCCGGCAGGCCCTGCGGCTCGTCCATGATGGTGACGAAGAGGTATTTCGGGTTGTTCATGGGGGCGGCGGCCATGAAGGTCGTGAACAGGCGGTTCTTCACGTAGCGGCCGTGGATCACCTTCTCGGCGGTGCCGGTCTTGCCGCCCACGAAGTAGTACGGGATCGCGGCCTTCTTGGCCGAGCCCTCGACGGCGTTGAGGCGCATGATGAAGCGCATGGCCTCGCTGGTCTCGGGCTTGAGCACCCGGGTGGCCTTGGCCATCGCCGCCTCGGGCGTGGTCTTGAGGAAGGTCGGGGTCATCAGAAAGCCGCCATTGGCGATGGCCGCCACCGCCGCGGTCGCCTGGATCGGCGCCACCGCGAGGCCGTGGCCGAACGCGATGGTGATGGTGTTGATCTCGGTCCAGCGCGGCGGCACCAGGGGTTCGGCGCTCTCGGGCAGCTCCGTCCGCATGCGGTCGGTCAGGCCCATCTTCTTCAGGAAGGCCTTGTGGCCGGGCACGCCGATGCCGAGGGCCATCTTGGCCGAGCCGATGTTGGACGAGTGCGTGAACACCTCCGGCATGGTGATGACCCGGTTGGTGCCGTGATATTCGTGGATCTTCTGGCGGCCCCAGTTCAGCACGCCGCCGCGGGTGTCGAAGGTCGAGTTGACGTTGTACTTGCCGGAATCGAGCGCCATCGCCAGGGTCATCGCCTTGAAGGTCGAGCCCATCTCGTAGACGCCGACGTTCATGCGGTTGATGCGGTCGGGGTTGAGCGCATCGGCCGGGTCGTTCGGGTCGAAGTCCGGCAGGGAGGCGAGCGCGATGACCTCGCCGGTCTGGACGTCGAGGATCATGCCGGCGGCGGCCTTGGCCTTGAAGTGCTCCAGGCCCCAGGCGAGCTCGTCCCGCACGGCGAACTGCGCGCGCAAATCGATGGAGAGCTGGATCGGCGCGAGGTCGGTCTGCTTGGCCACGAGGCCGAAATCGTTGAGGGCCTTGTTGCCCTGGTTGTCGATGTACTTCTCGATGCCCGCGATGCCGATGTTGTCGAGGTTGGTCACGCCGAGGATGTGGGCCGCGGCTACGCCGTTCGGGTAGACGCGCTTGTGGTCGGGCAGGAAGCCGATGCCCGGGATGCCGAGGCGGTGGACCTCGGCCTGCTGCTTCGGCGTGATCTCGCGCTTGACCCAGACGAAGCCCTTCTTGGTGGAGAGCTTGGCGCGCAGTTCGGTGGCGTTGATCTGCGGCAGCACGGCGGTGAGGAGTTCGACCGCCTCGTCCTTGTCGTAGATGTTGCGC
Source organism: Methylobacterium sp. Leaf111 (assembly GCF_001423285.1). NCBI lineage: Bacteria > Pseudomonadati > Pseudomonadota > Alphaproteobacteria > Hyphomicrobiales > Methylobacteriaceae > Methylobacterium > Methylobacterium sp. Leaf111. The sequence goes on from NZ_LMNE01000001.1 coordinate 209,959, forward strand.
GGCTCGGCGAAGATCGAGACCGTGCGGATGTCGGTGGCGAGGATCTCGCCGTTGCGGTCGACGATGTCGGGCCGGATCGCCGTGGTGGCGGCGGCCGCGATCCGGCGGTCGCCGTTGTCGGCCTCCGGGAAGGCCGCCCCGAGGATCAGGCGGCCGGCGATGGTGCCGAACACCAGCGTGAAGGCGAGGCCCACGAGGCCGACGCGGGTGTAGGAGCGCTCGATGGCGAGGTGGAACATCGCCCGCGCGTTACGGATGACCCAGGCGCGCCGCGACACGGGCGGTGGCGCGAGGCCTTCGGCGGCCGGCTCCAGCCGCGTCCGCTCGACGGGCATCGCGTCCGGCGCCGCGACGGCAGTGGGCTCGGCCGGCGCGGGGGTCGACGCGGCGGCGGAATCGGCGTCTCGGGCGGGAATCGGGTCTCGGCCGGGCGGCGGGACTTCGGACACGGGCACTACCTCGAAGTCGTGGTCGGGGTTCTGGTCGTGGTGGTGCGCGGCGTGATGCTGCCGGTGGTGCGCGGCTCGTCGCCGCCGCGGCCCGCCACCGGCTTCTCCTTCGGCGTCGCGGTGGCGGCCAGCAGCCGGCCGATCTCGTCGCCGCGGTCGGGCCGCGCCGGCAGGTCGGCGAGGCGGCCGAGATGGGCGGTGCCGATGGGCTCGAGGGCGAGGTAGCGGTCCACCGCCGCCTGGAGCCGGTCGGGCCGGGTCAGGAGCTGCCACTCGGCGCGCAGCACCGCGATGGCCTGGCGCTCCTTCTTGAGCTGGGTCTGGGCCTTCGAGACCTGCCCGGCCTGGTAGAGCGTGTCGTACTTGATCGAGTAGGCGTAGATCGCCGAGCCGATCAGGCCGAGCACCGCGATCAGGTTGAGCAAACGGATCACCGGCGTGCTCCTCCGCTCCGACCGGTCCGCGCGGGCAGCGCGGCCAGGGTCTCGATGGCGGCCAGGGGGGCGGGCACGGGGGCGTCCGTGCGTTCCACCGCGCGCAGCTTGGCCGAGCGGGCACGGGGATTGGCGGCGGTCTCGGCCTCGGTCGGCAGCACCGGCCCCTTGGTCACGGACGCGAAGCTGCGGGGGGCCGGCGCTTCCAGGCTCGGCAGGTGGCGGGAGGCCTGGGCCGCCCGGCCGCTGCGGGCCGAGAAGAACTGCTTCACGATCCGGTCCTCCAGCGAATGGAAGGTCACCACCGCGAGGCGGCCGCCGGGCCGCAGGATGCGCTCGGCGGCGTGGAGCGCCTGCACGAGCTCGCCGAGCTCGTCGTTGACCGCGATGCGCAGGCCCTGGAAGGTCCGGGTCGCCGGGTGGATGCCGCTGGCGGGATCCGCCCAGACCACGCTGGCGACGATGTCGGCCAGGGCCGCGGTGGTCTCGATGCGGCCCCTGCGGCGCGCCTCGATGATCGCCCGGGCGACGGCGCGGGAGCGGCGCTCCTCGCCGTAGTGGAAGATGATGTCGGCGAGGTCGGCTTCCTCGGACTCGTTGACGAGGTCGGCGGCACTCGGCCCGGCACGCTCCATGCGCATGTCGAGGGGGCCGTCGTTGCGGAAGGAGAAGCCGCGCTCGGGCTGGTCAATCTGCATCGACGAGACGCCGATATCGAGGACGACCGCGTCGGCGGCGGCATGGCCGGCGCCCTGAACGCAGGCGTCGAGCCCGCCGAAGCGGCCCGGCACCAGGGTCAGGCGCCCGCCGGCCTCGGCCACCAGGGGTGCCCCGCCCGCGATGGCGCCGGGGTCGCGATCGATCGCCAGAACGTGAACGGACGGATCGGCCGAGAGCATCGCGCGGGTGTAGCCGCCGGCCCCGAAGGTGCCGTCGACGGCCAGCGCCCGGCCCGGCAGATCGAGGGAATCGAGGACCTCCGCCAGGAGGACGGGGACGTGCGGCGCCCCGTTGGGCACCCGGTTCACCCGCGCCTCGCGGGGAGCGCGCGTCATCGGGGCGCCCCGGCGCGCGGCGGTCGCGCGCGCCCGGGGACGGACGCCGCATGGGCGGAGGGACGAAGCGAGGACTCGACCGGACTGATGCGGCGCATGCGTCCCTTCCACGGGGCTGGAGCGCGCAGGCGCGGCTCGGAGAGACGGGGCGTCTCCGGGTCGACGCGTGACGCGACCGCGCATGCGGACACCGGCCTGCCTGGGACAGGGTGCGTCCGTCGATCCGAAAATCGCCGTTGACGGGATGAATCGGGGTACCATGGGCCTCTGAGCGCCGTCAACGAACCTGGCCGAGGGGGAGCGGCTCGGGACGATCAGACCTCAGCAAGGTTAACCGAGCGTAAGTTTTCCCGCGCAAAGCGGTCTGCCGGTGCGCGCCGTCGCAACCACCGGGGATGGGGCACCGACGGCCGTTTCTCATCGCGCGCGGGCAGTCCGGCGCCTCAAACGGTCCGCCGGCCGGGCCGGGCAGGACGTCCCGGGCGGACGCCGCCCGCGATGAACCTTCAGGCGGATCAGTCGGCCTATAAGCCGGGTTCTGTAGGGCCCGGGACCCTCGCGGTCCCCGGACGTGGCGGCCATTCCTCTGGGACGATCGTTGCCGATCGCCTCGAGCAACCAACCCGGGCGACGGGCCTGGAGAGAGGGCCTGACGGACCGTAAGGCCCGCCGTGTCGCCCCTATTCGGTCTTGCTCCCGGTGGGGTTTGCCGTGCCGTCCGCGTTGCCGCGTCCGCGGTGCGCTCTTACCGCACCCTTTCACCCTTACCGCGGATCGGCTCGCGCCGGTCCGTGGCGGTCTGCTCTCTGTGGCACTGTCCCTGGGGTCGCCCCCGCCGGACGTTATCCGGCACCGTCTCTCCATGGAGCCCGGACTTTCCTCCCCGGACCTTGCGGGCCGGAGCGGCCGCCCGGCCGACTGATCCGGCGCGGGTGTGCGCCGGGCACGGCCCGGGGGTCAAGGCCCCGGACGTCGCCGGGCGGGGAACGGGCGCTGCCGCACGGAGCGGCATGCCCGGATTTTGGCCTCGCCGCTTGCGGAGCCCGCGCCTCGCGCCAGGTGTCCAGGGCTGGCGCGCCGGCGGGTCCGGCGCCGCCACGGACCATCCGGGGTCCCGGGTCCGACGGGATCCCGGACCGCAACGGATCAGGAGGACGCGATGGCGACGAACGACACGGCCTGGACGCTCGAATCCGTCCAGCAACTCACCGAGATGGACCGCGAGGGCATCCCGGTCTCCGTCATGAGCCTGAAGCTGCGCCGGCCGATCGAGATCGTGGCGGCCAAGCTGAGCCAGCTCGGCATCACGCCCGTGCCCGAGACCGGCGCCTGAGAGCGGGGACCGACACTGGGGATCTGGACCGGGACGAACGGCCCCGCGCGGGGTCGTCCGTCCCGGGTGGACGCTACCAGGAGCCGGTGTTCTCCATGGAGGACCAGGGCTCCTGCGGCGGCTTGGCCGGGCCCTTCTGCAGCAGCTCGATCGAGATGCCGTCGGGGGACTTCACGAAGGCCATGTTGCCGTCGCGGGGCGGGCGGTTGATCGTGACCCCGGCCGCCTGCAGCTTGGCGCAGAACGCGTAGATGTCGTCGACCTCGTAGGCGAGGTGGCCGAAGTTGCGCCCGCCCGAATAGGTCTCCGGGTCCCAGTTGTGGGTCAGCTCGATCACGGGCGCCTGGGTCTCTTTGGCCGTGCCGGCATCGTCGGGGGCGGCGAGGAACACGAGGGTGAAGCGGCCCTTCTCGTTGTCGACGCGCCGCACCTCCTGCAGCCCGAAGGTGTTCACGTAGAAGTCGAGGGCGCGGTCGAGGTCCGCGACGCGGACCATGGTGTGCAGGAATCGCATGGGTTGGAGCTCTCCGAGGGACTGGCGCCTATGTGGTCCGGCGCGCGCACGCGTCAACGCGGGATGCGCGTCAACGCGCCGGAGCCGGCGCGCGTTGCGCCGCTGCGGCGCACCCCGCACAGTGGGGGCTCAGCCCGAGGAGTCCGCATGCGCACCGAAGCCCCGATCCCGATCCGCCTGGAGGATTACCGCCCCAGCGACTACCGGATCGACACGGTGGACCTCGACGTCGCGCTCCATCCCACCGCCACCCGGGTCCGGGCCCGGCTGACCCTGGCCCCCAACCCGGCCGGGCGCCCGGGCGCCCCCCTCGTCCTCGACGGCGAGGACCTGGTGCTGAAGCGCCTCACCCTCGACGGCGCCGACCTCGCGCCCGAGGCCTACAGCGTCTCGCCGGCCGGCCTGACCGTGCACCGGCCGCCGGCGGGCCCCTTCACCCTCGGCATCGAGACCCGGATCGACCCGAGCGCCAACACCAAGCTGATGGGGCTCTACCGCTCGAACGGGGTCTACTGCACCCAGTGCGAGGCCGACGGCTTCCGGCGGATCACCTACTTCCTCGACCGGCCCGACGTGATGGCGGTCTACACCACGCGGATCGAGGCCGATCGCGACGCGGCGCCGGTGCTGCTGGGCAACGGCAACCGTGTGGAGTCCGGCGCGGCCGGCCCCGGGCGCCACTTCGCGACCTGGCACGATCCCCACCCGAAGCCCGCCTACCTCTTCGCCCTGGTGGGAGGCCGCCTCGACGCCGTCCGGCGCCCCTTCACCACCAGCGAGGGCCGCGTGGTGGAGCTCGCCGTCTATGTCGAGCCCGGCAAGGCGGCGCGGGCCGACTACGCCCTCGACGCGGTGGCCCGCTCCATGGCCTGGGACGAGACCGCCTTCGGCCGCGCCTACGACCTCGACGTCTTCAACGTCGTCGCGGTCTCGGACTTCAACATGGGCGCGATGGAGAACAAGGGCCTCAACATCTTCAACGACCGCTACGTCCTGGCCTCCCCCGAGACGGCCACCGACGCGGACTACGCCGCCATCGAGGCGATCATCGCGCACGAATACTTCCACAACTGGACCGGCAACCGCATCACCTGCCGCGACTGGTTCCAGCTCTGCCTCAAGGAGGGCCTGACGGTCTTCCGGGACCAGGAATTCTCCTCCGACATGCGCTCCCGCGCGGTGCATCGCATCGGCGAGGTCCGCACCTTGAGGGCACGCCAGTTCCCCGAGGATGCCGGGCCGCTGGCCCACCCGGTGCGGCCGCGGCACTACACCGAGATCAACAACTTCTACACGGCCACCGTCTACGAGAAGGGCGCCGAGATCGTGCGGATGCTGCGAACGCTCCTCGGCGCGGACACCTTTCGTGCCGGGATGGACCGCTATTTCACCGACAACGACGGCACCGCCGCCACGGTTGAGGATTTCCTCGCCGCCTTCGCAGCCACCTCCGGCCGCGACCTCACCGCCTTCGCCCGCTGGTACGAGCGCCCCGGCACGCCGCGGGTCGCCGTGCAGGGCCACTACGACGCCGAGGCGCGGACCTACCGCCTCGCCCTCCGCCAGAGCCTGCCCGGCAGCACCGAGGCCCCGCCCCTGGTGATCCCCATCCGCCTCGGCCTGATCGGACCGGACGGCCCCCTCGCCGGGGCGGCGAGCGACCGGGTCGCCGACGGCGTGTTCGTGCTCGACCAGGCCAGCGACAGCCTGACCTTCACCGACGTCTCCGTGCGCCCCGTGCCTTCGCTGTTTCGCGGCTTCTCCGCCCCGGTGCGGGTCGAGATCGAGATGCCGGATGCCGACGCGCTGACGCTGCTGCGCCACGACACCGACCCCTTCAACCGCTGGCAGGCGGCCCAGAGCGTGGCCATGCGCCTCCTCGTGCAGGGGACGCGGTCGGGCACCCTGCCGGAGGCCGGGGCGGACGGGTTCGGTGCGGCCCTCGCCGGGTTCCTGGCGGACGAGGCCCTCATCGACCCGGCCTTCGCCGCCCTGGTTCTCGCCCTGCCGAGCGAGGCCGACGTCGCCAACGAGATCGCCACGGAGATCGACCCGAACGCGATCCACCGGGCCCGGCACGCCCTGCGCCGGGCGCTGGGGACGCGCCTGAAGTCGCAGCTCCTCGCCCTGCGCGACGCGCTGGCGGACGCGCCCGGCACGCCGTTCAGCCCCGAGGCCGCGGCCGCCGGCCGGCGCGCCCTCCGCAACGCGGCCCTCGACCTCGTGGCGGCGGCCGATCCGGCCGCGGCGAGCCTGCTCGCCGCACACCAGATGGACGCGGCGACGACGATGACGGACCGGCTCGCCGCCCTCTCGGTCCTGTCCCAGGTTCCGGGTCCCGAGCGCGAAGCGGCGCTCGACCGATTCGCAGAGGTTTACCGCGCCGAACCCCTGGTCCTCGACAAGTGGCTGGCGATCCAGGCCGGCATCCCGGAGGCCGAAACCCCTGACCGCATTCGCCGCCTGCAGACTCACCCGGCCTTCTCGATGGGCAATCCGAACCGGGTCCGGTCCCTCATCGGCAGCTTCAGCATGGGCAACCCGACCCAGTTCAACCGGCCCGACGGCGCGGGCTATGCCCTTGTGGCGGAGACGGTTCTGGCCCTCGACAAGACCAACCCGCAGGTGGCCGCGCGCCTCCTGACGGCCTTCGGATCGTGGCGGATGATGGAGCCGGAGCGCCGCGGCCGCGCCGAGACCACATTGCTGAAAATTCGCGCTGTTGCCGGTCTGTCACGGGACGTCGGGGACATCCTGGAGCGGACCCTCGCCGGCTAGCAAGTGCCTGAAGAGAATCGTTTTTTCGGCTCGCCCCGGCGTCGATTCCGCACCTCGGATTGGCAACGGGAGTCAAGCGTGGCCGGAAAAAACGCGTGGACAAAACCCCACCGGAAATGTTGAATCGTATACGATTCGGAAAGCGGGGCGGCCCGCCTTCCCGGTGCTACAATCCCAACGGCGGAGTTAGTCCATGCTGGAGGCGGATTCCGCTTCCCTCTCCGCGCGTGCGGATACGATTCTTGGCATCCACCGGCCGCAACACGCCGCCCATGTCCGATTCGTGCGTGCCGAGACCTGGCTGCGCTTCGCCCTGCCGGCCCTCTTCGCCACGTTCCTGATCTGCCTCGGGGCGGTGGCGGCCATGCTGCTGCAGGCCCAGCGCGAGGAGGTGATCCGGGCGGCGACCACGGACGTGGAGGCGGTGACCCGCCTCGCCGCGGCGGCCTTCGCCGGAATCGACATCGACGGCGAGGCCAAGGGCGAGGCGGCCCACCGCAACCTCGGCGCCCTGCTGCCGCCGGGCCTGCTCCATGCCGGCCGTCAGATCCTGCTGATCTCCCCCAACGACGTCATCGTGGCGGCCAATCCGCCCCTGCCCGGCCCCCGCCGCACCCTGACCCAGCATCTCGGGGAGATGCAGGCGCTCTCCACCCTGGGCGAGAGCGCGGGCGTGATGACCGTGACCCTGGCGGACGGCTCCGTGGTGATCGCGGCCCTGCGCAACCTGCCCGGCGGGCGGGGCCAGGTGGCGGTGCTCCAGCCGCTCACCGCCATCACCGCCGCCTGGACCACCCGGATGCGCAACCAGGCGATCCTCCTCGGGGCCGCCGCCCTGGTCATCATCGGCACCGGCATCGCCTACGCCCTGCAGACCCGCCGGGCCTACGCCGTCGACCGGGTCTGCGAGGAGATCAAGCAGCGCCTGGACACCGCCCTCGGCCGCGGCCGCTGCGGCCTCTGGGACTGGGACATCCCGCGCGGACGGATCTACTGGTCCGATTCGATGTACGCGCTCCTCGGCTATCACCGCGAGCGCGAGTTCCTGTCCTTCGGCGATGTGAACGCCCTGGTGCACCCCGACGACGGCGACCTCTACAGCCTGGCGCGCCACCTCGCGGCCAGCCAGTCCACCGTCGACCACGAGTTCCGGGTGCGCGGCGCCACCGGCAACTGGGTCTGGATGCGGATGCGGGCCGAGATCGTGCCGGACACCATCGACGGCGGCCGCCACCTCGTGGGCATCGCCCTCGACGTCACCGAGCAGCGCAATCTCGCCGAACTGAACGCCACCGCCGACATGCGCCTGCGCGACGCGGTGGAGGCCATCTCCGAGGCCTTCGTCCTCTGGGACACCGGCAACCGCCTCGTCCTCTGCAATTCGAAGTTCCGCCACCTCCACGCCCTCAGCCCCGAGGACGCGATTCCGGGCCGGCGCTACGCCGAGATCATGGGCCGGGGCGTGCTGCCGCCGGTCCGGCGCGAGCTGCGGGACCTGGAGCCGAGCGGCGCCACCGCCCGCACCTTCGAGGCCGAGCTCACCGACGGGCGCTGGCTCCAGATCAGCGAACGCCGCACCAAGGACGGCGGCTACGTCTCGGTGGGCACCGACATCACCAGCCTCAAGCGCCACCAGGAGCAGCTGGTCCAGTCCGAGCGCGAGCTGATCGAGACCGTGCGCGACCTCAAGCGCTCCCGCCGGACCCTGGAGCTCCAGACCCAGCAGCTCGCCGACCTCGCCGAGCGCTACCTCGACCAGAAGGCGCAGGCCGAGGGCGCCAACCAGGCCAAGTCCGAATTCCTCGCCAACATGAGCCACGAGCTGCGCACGCCGCTCAACGCCATCATGGGCTTCGCCGAGCTGATGGAGAGCGAGGTCTACGGCACCCTCGGCTCGCCCCGCTACACCGATTACTGCCGGGACATCCGCACCAGCGGCGACTACTTGCTCTCGGTGATCGACGACATCCTCAACATGTCGCGCATCGAGGCCCAGACGGTGAAGCTCGCCCCGCGGGAGATCGCGGTGGCCGGGGCGATCGAGGGCACCCTGAAGCTCGTGGGCGAGGCGGCCCGGGCCAAATCCCTGACGATCAACGTGGACGTGGTCGAGGACCTGACCGTGCTGGCCGACGAGCGCGCCCTGCACCAGATCCTCACCAACCTCGTGCAGAACGCGGTGAAGTTCACGCCCCCCGGCGACGGCCGCATCATCATCAAGGCGCGGCCGGCCGGTTCTAACGTCCACATCTACGTGGAGGATACCGGCATCGGCATCCCGAAATCGGCCCTGCGCCGCCTCGGCGCGCCGTTCCAGCAGGTCGAGACCAACCTCACCCGCAGCCACAAGGGCTCGGGGCTCGGCCTCGCCATCGCGCGCTCGATGGCCGAACTGCACGGTGGCGCCCTGCGCATCCGCTCCCAGGAGGGCCTCGGCACCATCGTGATGGTGCGGCTGCCGATCCCGACCGCGGAGAACCGCCGCAACCTCGTCGACGCCGCCGCCCAGGAAACCGTCGCGTCCCTTCGCGACGCCGCCGGCGCCACCCCGCGCCCGCCCGAGGCGGTACCGGAGACGGTCTGAGGTCTTTTCGGGGCGGGGGCCTCTGGCAGGCAGGGGGATTGATGGGACCGATCCGCTCGTCGGCAACCCACGCGCAGCACCACGTCATCCCGGAGCCGCGCAGCGGAGTCCGGGATCCAGACACACAGATGGTGCAGGACTTTCCATCGTCTGCGGCTCTGGATTCCGGGCTCGCCTGTGGCGCCCCGGAATGACGGTGCGCTGCCGTCGGTGATCGCGCTGCCGGGACGGAGGGCATCGGCCCGCCCCCTCGTCCTCACTCCGCCATCAGGCGCTCGAACAGCGCGCGGATCTCCATGCGCGCTTCGTCGAGCCCGGCGACCAGCCGGTTTGAATCCGGTGAACCCATCGCCACCGCGAGGCGCGAGAGGGCCACGGGCGAGGCCTCGGCCGGGTCGCCCTCCACCATCAGGCGCTGCCAGTGCAGCACGTCGTCGAACTGGCGGTAGGCTTCGATCAAGCGCTCCGCCGCGGGGTGGGCGAGGTCGCCGTGGTCGGCGGCCTTCGCGAACACCGCGCAGGCCCCGAGACCGACGAGGTCCGGCCGCCGGTGGGCCAGCCCGAGCACCAGGGCCTGGGCCAGGAAGTCGAGGTCGAGGAGGCCGCCGGGGGCGAGCTTGAGGTCGAGGGGGCCGCGATGGCCCTTCTCCCGCTCCACGAGGGCGCGCATCTCCCGCACCGCGCGCCGCACGTCGGCGGGGTCCCGCGGTCGGGCGACGATGGCGCGGATCTCGCCGTCGAGCTCGGCGCCGAGGCCCGCATCGCCGGCGATCACCCGGGCGCGGGTCAGGGCCATGTGCTCCCAGAGCTCCGCCTCCTCGGCGTGGTAGCTGCGGAAGCTGCGCCACTGCACCGCCACCGGGCCCTGGCCGCCGCCGGGCCGAAGGCGCAGGTCGACCTCGTAGAGATGGCCGCGCCGGGTCGGCACCGTGAGGGCGGCGACGATGCGCTGGGCGAGACGGTTATAGGCCACCGCCGCGTCGAGGGGTTTGGAGCCGGCGCTGGTGCGGTCTTCGGGGTCGAAGTCGTAGACCAGCACGAGGTCGAGGTCGGAATCCGCGGTGAGCTGGCGCGCGCCGAGACGCCCGAGGCCGAGCACCGCGAGGCGTCCCTTCGGCACCGCCCCGTGCTCGGAGAAGAAGGTCGCGGAGACGCGCTCCACCGTCACGGCGATCACCGCGTCGGCGATGCCCGCGAAGGCGCGGCCGGCCTCCTCGGGCGAGAGGATGCCGGAGAGGAGCCGGGCACCCGTGAGGAAGCGGAGCTGGCGGGCGGCGTCGCGGATCCGGTCCAGAAAGTCCTCGTGGTCGCTCGCCTGACCGAGGCGGGCGCGAACCTGCTGCGCCAGGGCCTCGGCATCCGCGCTGGCATCGGCGAAATCCCGGTCGATCACCGCGTCGAGGACGTGCGGGCTGAAGGCAACGGTCTCGGCGAGGCGCGGCGCCGTACCGAGGAGGTCGGCGAAGAGCAAGCGCAGGCGCTCGTTCGAGCGCAGGATGGTGAGAAGTTCGAGGGCCGCCGGCATCCGGGCGAAGGCCCGGTCGAGGGTGTCGAGGGCGGCGTCCGGGTGGGCGGTGCCGCCGAGCGCCTGCATCAGCACCGGCACCAGCTCGGTCAGCACCTCGCGGGCCCGGGGCGTCCGCACCGCCGGCCGCCGGCCGAAATGCCAGCCGCGCACGGTCTCCACCGCCCGCTCGGGCTCGCGGAAGCCGAGCTTCTCCAGGGTCGCGAGGGTCGCCGGGTCGTCGCCGGTGCCGCTGAAGACGAGGTCGCCGACATCGGAGGAGAGATCGGGCTCGGCCTCGAACAGCAGGGCGTAGTGGCCCTGCACCCGGCGGGCCTGGTGGAACAGGGCGGCCTCGAAGGCGTCCCGCGTGGCGAAGCCCGCGAACCGCGCGAAGCGCTCGAGCTCGTCGGCCTCGCTCGGCAGGCGCTGGGTCTGCTCGTCCCGCAGCATCTGCAGGCGGTGCTCGATGGTGCGCAGGAAGCCGTAGGCCGCCGTGAGGTCGTCGCGGGCGGTGGCGTCGATCCAGCCGTCGCGGGTCAGGCCGTCGAGCATGGCGACGGTGCCGCGCCCGCGCAGCTCGGGCCGGCGCCCGCCGAAGACGAGCTGCTGGGTCTGGACGAAGAACTCGATCTCCCGGATGCCGCCGCGCCCCAGCTTGATGTCGTGCCCCGCCACCGCGATCGTGTCGTGGCCGCGCACGGCGTGGATCTGGCGCTTCATCGCGTGCACGTCGGCGATGGAGGCGAAGTCGAAGTACTTGCGCCAGACGAAGGGGCGCAGGTTCGCCAGGAAGGCCTCCCCGGCCGGGATGTCGCCCGCGATCGCCCGCGCCTTGATGTAGGCCGCCCGCTCCCAGTTCTGGCCGAGGTTCTCGTAATAGACGTAGGCGGCGTTGAGCGAGAGGGCCGCCGGGGTCGAGCCCGGGTCCGGGCGCAGGCGGTAATCGACCCGGTGGACGTAGCCGTCGGCGGTGCGCTCCTGCAGCAGCTTGGCCATGCCCTGCGCCAGCTTGCTGAAGAAGGGCGTCGGCGGCAGGTCGGCCTTCAGGGGGGCGGTCTCGGGGTCGAAGAAGACCACGAGGTCGATGTCGCTCGAATAGTTCAGTTCGCCCGCCCCGTGCTTGCCGAGCGCCAGGACGATGAGCCCGGAGCCGGCCTGGGGTGCGCTCGGATCGTGGGGCAGGAAGCGCCCGGCGGCCGCGGCCTGGAGCAGCATGGCGTCGGCGGCCGCCCGCACCGAGGCGTCGGCGAAGTCCGAGAGGGCCTGGGTCACCGTGGCCAGGGGCCAGAGCCCGCCGAGATCGGCCAGAGCGACGAGGAGCGCGTGCTCCGCCCGGTTCTGCCGCAGCGCGCGGGCGACGGTGTCGAGGTCGGGCCCGCGGCCCGCATCCCGCTGCCGGGCGACGAGGGCCGCCAGGGCCGCCTCCGGCTCGGCCTCGACGAGGGCCGCGAGGCGCTCGGGCGCCCGGGCGACCAGCTGCCAGAGAAACGGGGAATGGTCGGCGAGGCCGAGGAGCAGGGCACGCAGGGGCGCGTCGAGGAAGCCCGCCGGCCAGGCGGGCGCCACCTCGGCGAGGCGCGCGGCCGCCCCGTCGGGATCGGACAGGACCGGGGCGGCGGACAAGCGCGCCCGAAGGCGGCGGCTCTGCGCGTCGGCGGCCTGGTTCATGCCCTACCCTCCCGTCGGATCTCCGGCCGGCAGGGTTATCACGACGGCGAGCCCGGGGGCATGGTCTTCCAGCGCCAGCGTGCCCTGGTGCAGGCGCACCACCGCGTTGACGAGGCTCAGGCCCAGGCCGAAGCCCGGCCGGGAGCGCGCCTCCTCCAGCCGGACGAAGCGGTCCAGCACCCGGCCGCGGGCCTCGCTGGGGATGCCCGGTCCGGAATCGGCGACGCCGAGGAGCAGGGTGTCGCCGATCCGCGCGGCGCTGAGGCGGATCTCGCCGCTGGCCCCGCCATACTTCACCGCGTTGTCGATGAGGTTGGCCAGCGCCTGCCCGATCAGCTCGCGGCTGCCGCGCAGGGTCAGGGGCGCGCCCTCCGTCTCGACGTGCAGCGCCAGGCCCTGCTCGGAGGCCAGGGGCTCGTAGAGCTCGGCCACGGCCTGGACCACGGCGGCGACGTCGAAGGTCTGGAAGTCCTCGCGGGCGTTCACGCCCTCCAGCCGGGCGATCATCAGGAGCGCGTTGAAGATCCGGATCAGCCCGTCGCTCTCCTCGATCACCCCCTCCATCGCGGCCCGGAGGGCGTCCGGCGTCTCGGCCGTGCGCAGGGCCTCCTCGGCCCGGTTGCGCAGGCGGGTCAGGGGCGTCTTGAGGTCGTGGGCGATGTTGTCGGAGACGTCGCGCAGGCCGCGCATCAGCTCGCCGATGCGCTCCAGCATGGCGTTGAGGTTGCGCGCCAGCCGGTCGAGCTCGTCGCCGGTCCCCGCCACCGCGAGGCGCCCGTCGAGGTCGCCCGCCATGATCCGGCGGGTGGTCTCGGTCATGGCGTCGACGCGCTTCAGGACCCGGCTGGCGATGAACCAGGCGCCGATCACGCCCAGCACGACCACCAGCCCCACGGACGAGCCGAAGGTCCGCCCGATCACCGCCCGCAGCCGGTCGCGCTCGGCCACGTCGCGGCCGACGAGGAGCCGGAAGCCGCCGGGCAGGACGAAGATCTGCATGATCGCCCGGTGCTCGACGTCGCGCGCGCCCCCGATGCGGGCGTAGTTGGCCTCGGTCTGGCCGGGATCGACGATGAGCCCGGTGGGCAGGGCGTCGATGTTGCCGACGAGGCGCTCGCCCGCCGCGTTGGTGACGAGGTAGAGGGAGGCCCCGGGCTCGCCGGCGCGCCGCTCCACGGCGGAGATCAGGCGCCGCAGGCCCCCGACCTTGTACTGCTCGGACAGGCCGTTGATCTCGGCCTCGATGGTGGAGACCATCTGGTCGTCGAGCGCCCGGCTGGCGTTCCAGGCGACGTAGCCGAGCGCCAGCAGGGCGAAAGTGGCGAACACCACCAGATAGGCGAAGGACAGCTTGAAGGCCGTCGTCCGGAACAGGTTGCCGAGGCGCCCGGCCGGGGCGTCGTCGAGATTCGTCACGACGCCGGGCCGGGGCCGCGCGCCTCGTCGACGCGCAGCACGTAGCCGGTGCCGCGCACGGTGTGGATGATCGGGTGCTCGAAATCCTTGTCGACCTTGGCGCGCAGGCGCGAGACGTGGACGTCGATGACGTTGGTCTGCGGGTCGAAATGGTAGTCCCAGACATGCTCCAGCAGCATCGTCCGGGTCACGACCTGGCCGGCATGGCGCATCAGGTACTCGAGCAGGCGGAATTCGCGCGGCTGCAGCGCGATCTCGTGGCCCGCCCGGGTGACGCGGTGGGACAGGCGGTCGAGCTCGAGGTCGCCGACCCGGTAGGCGGTGGCCTCCGCGGCCGTGCCCGGCCCGGCCCGGCGGCGGGCCAGCACCTCGGCCCGGGCGAGGAGCTCGGAGAAGGCGTAGGGCTTGGGCAGGTAGTCGTCGCCCCCCGCGCGCAGGCCCTTCACCCGGTCGTCCACCTGGCCGAGGGCCGAGAGGATCAGGACCGGCGTGGTCACGCCCTGCTCGCGGAGCGAGCGGATCAGCGACAGGCCGTCGAGCTTGGGCAGCATGCGGTCGACGATGAGCACGTCGTAGTCGCCCTCCTGGGCCAGGGCGTAGCCGTCGAGGCCGTCGGACGCCTGGTCCGGCACGTGGCCGGCCTCGCGAAACGCCTTGAGCAGGTACGCGACCGCCTCGCGGTCGTCCTCGATGATGAGCAGACGCATGGGACGGAGTGATAGGGGCTCGCCCGTCCGCGCGAAACCGCCTTGTCCGGCAACGCTCATGCCGCATCCCTCCTCGCCGGGTCGATGGCCCGGAGCATGGGAAGCGGCGGGTTGCGCGACGCTGGCGGAAACATGACGTTTTGGTCATGTGGCGGCCCCCGCCGCCACGGGGCAGCGCCCCTATTCGGGCCGCGGCCCCGGACCGCCGGCGCGCCCGGAGAGCCGGGTGCGGGCCCAGTCGCGCAGCAGGGCCTCCTCGTAGCCGAACCTCCCTAAGGCCGCGGCGGCGCGGGCGCCGAACAGGAAGTTGATGTCGGTCAGGCGCTCCTCGCCCCCGGCGATCCGGCGGCCGCCCCGCCGCAGGTCGTAGCGCAGGCGGATCGCCGGCGGGGTCACGTCGCTGACGATCCGCAGGCCCGAGGGGATGTTCAGGTCCGGGCGCACGAAGCCGGCCCGGTCGATGTCGAGGACGTCCACCACCAGCGTCTCGTCCGGTCCCATCACCCGCAGGGCCGAGGCCTCGATGATGCGGCGGATCTCCGCGAGGGTGCCGCGCAGGCCGGGCCCCGAGCCGTAGCGGTCGTCGGCGTCGGTGTAGCGCTCCGGCGCCACGAAGCGGACGGTAACCTGTGCCGGCACCGCCGCGCCGTCCCGCGAAAAACCGGCGCTGGCCAGCCCCGCGCCGATCAGCACGGCCAGCCATCCGCGCCCGCGCCGACTCATCTCAATAGCCCTTCTTCACCTGCGCCAGCGCGCGGGTCAGGCCCTCGGCGATCACCTCGCGCTCCGGCGGCGAGGCGTCGCGGGCGACCACCACGAATTCCCGGCGCGATTCGAGGGTCAGGGTCTGCATGCCGTACTCGTCGTCCTCCACCCGAGTGAGCTTGGTCCAGAGGGGGTTGAAGCGCCATTCCCGGCGCTCGCCCCGGTGGGTCACCCGGGCGAGCATCACCTCGATCGGGGTGATCGCCACCTCCTCGAAGGAGCGACCGCGCCGGAAGCTCGCCTTCAGCGCCACGTAGAGGGCGATCATGTCGAGGCCGAAGAAGCCGGCCACGGGCCAGAACCCGGCCCGGACGCAGGCGATCGAGGTCACGAGGGAGACGGCGCAGCACCCGATCATCACGTTGCGGAAGCCGTCGGGGCTCAGGGATTGGTGCGGCCGGATGGTGGCCTGGAAGACAGGCCGATCCATGCTGTCGGGATCGAGGCCGTCCGGATGCCGGCCGATCGGAGGGACGTGGTCATTGCCGCTCGCCATGCGGGGAATATAACGCAGGGATGCCCAGCCGACAGCCGACCCGACCCCGGAAATCGCCGATCTCCGCGCGCCTCGCCGCGCCGATCGTCGCAGAGGCGCCCGCCACGCCCGATCCCGTCGGCCCGGAGGCGGTGTCGGAGATCTTCGCGCGGCTCAGCGCGGCCAATCCGGAGCCGCGCGCCGAGCTGGAATTCCAGAACCCCTTCACCCTTCTGGTGGCGGTGGTGCTTTCGGCCCAGGCCACCGACCGCAGCGTCAACCTCGCCACAGCGCCGCTCTTCGCCATCGCCGACACGCCGGCCGCGATGCTGGCCCTCGGGGAAGAGCGGGTGCGCGACTTCATCCGCACCATCGGCCTGTTCAACACCAAGGCGAAGAACGTGATCGCCCTGTCGCGCATCCTGGTGGAGGAGCATGGCGGCGAAGTGCCCCGCACCCGCGAGGCCCTGGAGGTGCTTCCGGGCGTCGGCACCAAGACCGCGAGCGTGGTGCGCAACGTCGCCTTCGGCGAGGAGGCCATCGCGGTCGACACCCACATCTTCCGGGTCTCCAACCGGATCCCGCTGGTGGTCGCCCCCACCACCGACAAGGTCCAGGCCGGGCTCGAAGCCCTTGTGCCCGCCCCCTACCGGCTCAACGCCCATCACTGGCTGATCCTGTTCGGCCGCTACATCTGCAAGGCACGCAAGCCCGAATGCTATCGCTGTCCCATCGCCGACCTCTGCCGTTTTCCGGCCAAGACGCCGGCGCCCTGACCCGGAGGCGCGCCCCCTCCCGGCGGCGCTTCCTCCGGCCGGCCTCGGCCGCCGCGCCCTTGCCTCCAGCACGGACTCCCCGTTATCACCCGGCCTCTCCCTGAACGGCATGGGTCCCATCCGGCCAGCGCGTTGTGCTGCCAGCCGCCTTCGGGTAGTTTGCGCCACGGTCGCGGAGGCTTTCGACGTACGACGTGTCTCTCGGCCCGGCCCCACTCACAGGCCGCCACGCCGCGGATTCCGCATCGTTCGCTCGCAAGGAGTCACGGCCCATGGACTTCCTCAAACCACGGTACACGCCTATGAACCGCCGCCGTCGCATCTACGAGGGCAAGGCGAAGGTCCTCTACGAGGGTCCGGAGCCGGGAACGCTCATCCAGCACTTCAAGGATGATGCCACCGCCTTCAACGCGCAGAAGCATGATGTCATCGACGGTAAGGGCGTACTGAACAACCGGATCTCCGAGTTCGTCTTCCAGCACCTCAACGACATCGGCGTGCCCACGCACTTCATCCGCCGCCTGAACATGCGCGAGCAGCTGATCCGCGAAGTCGAGATCATCCCGCTCGAAGTGGTGGTGCGCAACGTCGCCGCCGGCTCGCTCGCCACCCGCCTCGGCCTCGAGGAAGGCACGCAGCTGCCGCGCTCGATCATCGAGTTCTACTACAAGAACGACGCGCTCAACGACCCGATGGTGTCGGAAGAGCACATCACGGCCTTCGGCTGGGCGACCCCCCAGGAGATCGACGACATCATGGCGCTGGCCATCCGGGTCAACGACTTCCTGTCCGGCCTCTTCCTCGGCGTCGGCATCCGCCTCGTCGACTTCAAGATCGAGACCGGCCGCCTCTGGGAAGGCGACATGATGCGCATCGTCGTCGCCGACGAGATCTCCCCGGATTCCTGCCGCCTGTGGGACATCAAGTCGTCGGACAAGCTCGACAAGGACCGCTTCCGCAAGGACCTCGGCGGCCTGATCGAGGCCTATACCGAAGTGGCCAAGCGCCTCGGCATCATGTCCGAGAACGAGAAGGTCCAGACGGGCGGCCCCCGCCTCGTCCAGTAAGACGCGCCGACCGGCCCCGCGGGTTTCGATCGCGCGGGCCGGCTGGGTTTTTCGAACGGCGACTCCTGTACCAGCGGTCGTTGGCGGATGGCACCGCGCCGTCATTCCGGGTCGCCGCAGGCGAGCCCGGCCCCGGAGGGGCGCGCCAGCGGCGTGCAATCCAGAACCGCCGACGCGGCGTCATATCCGGCACTTCCTGCGTGTCCGGATCCTGGGCTCCGCTGCGCGGCCCCAGGATGACGGGGTGCTGCGTGAGGGTTCCCGGACCTGAAGCCGGCACGACGCTCACCGCAGATCCACCGCGCCCGCCTCCGGCCAGTCCGGGCGCAACCGCGCGTAGGTGCCGAGATCGGGGTCGAACCCCGGGTGATAATGGGGGTCCTGCGCCAGCAGCGGTCCCCATCGGTCCTGGAAGGCCGCGACTTCGCGCCCGTGGCGCGCCCGGGCCGCGACCGTCCAGCGCCGGCTCGCGGCCTCGTCGTGGCGCAGCACCGCCCCCGGGACGAACAGGGTGCGATAGCCCGCCGCCCCGAGGCGCAGGCACAGGTCGACGTCGTTGAAGTCGACCGCGAAGGCGCCCGCATCGAAGCCCCCGACCGCCGCGAACTTGCGCGCCTCCACCACGAGGCAGGCGGCCGTGACCGCCGCCACCGCGCGGGTCGCCCGCAGCCCGCCGAGGTAGCCCGGCGCGTCGCCGGGAAAGAACCGGTGCGCGTGGGTGACCAGCCCGCCCGGCCCGAGCAGCACCCCGCCGTGCTGGATGCGGCCCCGGCCATCGAGGAGCTTGGCGCCGACCGCTCCCACATCCGGGCGCAGGGCCTCCCGCACCAGCCGCTCCAGCCAGTCCGGATGCAGGGCGGCGACGTCGTTGTTGACGAAGGCCAGGACCGTCCCCCGCGCCTGCGCGGCGGCCCGGTTGTTCATGCCGGCGAAATCGAAGGGGCCGGGACAGGGCACGATTCGGGCGAGGCCGGCCGCCTCCAGCTCCCGGAAATACGCCAGGGTCTCGGGGGCGCGACTGTCGTTGTCGCAGATCAGGATCTCCCGCTCCGGCCAGTCGGTGCAGGCGACGAGGCTGGCGATGCAGGTCCGCAGGAGATCGACCCGGTCCCGGGTTGGCACGATGAGGCTGACGCGCGGACGCGCCGCCGGCAGGGGGTGCGCCAGGGTGAGTACGCCGTCCGCCTCCACCCGGATCGCGACGGCGTGGTCGCCCCGGCGGTCCAGGGCCCGGCGCAGGGTGGCGGCGCGCGCCGCCGGGTCCTGCGCCCCGTCCGCCGCCGCCTCGCCGCGCGAGAGGAGGCGCGGCAGGTGCCCGATCGCCCCGCGTCCGAACCGCTCTGCCACCCGCTCGGTGAGGTCGAGGGCATCCGTGACCGGCCCCTCCGTCTCGGTGATGGCGGCGAGGGCCGAGGCCCGGACCGCCAGCACGGGGCCGAGATACGGCACCGCCCGGGCGTAGTCGGGGTCGAAGGCGGGACGCAGCAGCGGCATCGCCGGCCCGGTCTCGGGCCCCAGCAGCGCATCGCCGTAGGCGAGCTGGTGTGCCGGGGACCGCGCGAACGCCGCGGCGAGAAGGGCGGTGGCGCCCGGCAGCAGGGCATGACCCGGCGCCGCGAGGACGAGGAGGTCGGCGCCGGAGGGCGGGTCGCTCCCCAGATCCGCGACGGACAGGACCGCGACGGTCTCGCGCGGACGCGCCGCGCCCGCGGTCGTGGTCGTGGTCGTGGTCGTGGTTGCCCGCAGGAGCCGGCCTTGCGCCGCCGAGCTGCAGAGGAGTCCCGCATGGTCGAGGCCGAACAGGGCGGCCGCGGCCTGGCCGGCGCGGACGCGCTTGCCCGCCAGCCGCGCCCGCAGGATCGCCATCCCCTCCCCCCGGTGGCGGAGCAGGTGCCCAGCGGCCAGCGCCCAGCGCCGCCAGACCGGGCTCCGGGCCACGCCCGCGAAGGCGAGCGCCGGGTCGAGCCTCCTATTCACGGTCCTGCCTCGTCAAGATCTTCCCTATTCTAGATCTTCCCCGAACGTCGTCAGCGACAGGTCCGGATGGTAGTAGGGATCGTGCCGGATGGTGTCGCGCCAGCGCGCCACGAAGCGGTCGGCCTCCGCCTCGAAGCGCGCCCGCGCCGGCCCGACCGCCGGTCCGCGGCTGGTCGATTCGAGGTGGGCCATCACGGCCCGCGGCGTCCAGAGCGTCCGGTAGCCGGCCGCTGCGAGACGCAGGCAGAAATCGACGTCGTTGAAGTCGACGGCGAAGTTATCCGCGTCGAGGCCGCCCACCGCGTCGAACTTGGCCCGCCCGACCGCGAGGCAGGCCGCGGTGACGGCCGAGACCTCGTGGGCGACCCGCATCCGGCCGAGCATGCCGGGGGTGTCGGCCGGCCGCCGGCGCAGGATGTGCCCGGCCCGGCCCCCGAGCCCCACCACCACGCCGGCATGCTGCAGGGTTCCGTCCGCATAGAGGAGCTTCGCCCCCACCGCGCCGATCTCCGGCCGGCAAGCTTGGCGCACCAGGGCGCTGAGCCAGTCCTCGCGCAGCACCGCGACGTCGTTGTTGAGAAGGACCACCACGTCGCCCCGCGACGCGGCCACGCCGGCATTGATCATCGCGGAGAAATTGAAGGGCCCCGGACAGGACAGGAGGCGGACCCGCGGATCCCGCCGCAACGTCTCGTAATGGGCGAGCACCGCCGGATCGGTGGAGCCGTTGTCGACGATGACGAGCTCGATCGCCGGGTAGTCCGTCCCATTGAGCACCCCGTCGGCGGCGATCCGGATCAGGTCCAGGCGATCCCGGGACGGGATGACGACGCTGGCAAGCGGCGGCGGCTCCGGCAACGCCCAGAGCAGGTCGAACCCCGTCGGATGTGCCTCGACCCGCGCCGGACGGCGGGTCTCGGTGAGGTGCGTTTGAAGAATCGCCGCGTGACGCTCGGCTGAATCCGGCGGCGGAGGCGCCACGCGAGCGAGAACGCGCGGGACATGCGCGACCTCGTCGCGACCCGCGTGGTATACCGCGGCGAGCCCGAGGCGAACCGCGAACGCGTCCGGCGCGCCGAGCGGGATGGCCTTGAGGCGTTCGAGCAGGCCCCCGGCATAGAGGGTCGGGGTGCCGGGATAGGCCGTGGTCAGCGCCAGGTCCGGGCTCCAGTCCGGCTTGAGTGCCGGCGTCGGGTCCGGGCCCTCGCCCTGGGCATCCGCATAGACCATCTGCGGACGGTCCGGCTCCGCCAGGGCGCGGATCAGGATCGCCAGGGCGTCCGGATCGAGGGTGTCGCCCGGGGCAAGCAGGGCCAAAGCGCTGTCACCATTCAGCAAATCACCGAGGCAGGCCGAGGCAGGCCAGACGCGTTGCGCGATCCGCGCATCGTCCGTGGGGATGGCGACCCCCGCCTCCGACCAGCCCACGACGAGGCGCCAGACCGCGTAACGCTGGGCCTTCAGGCTCGCGATCGTGGCGGCGACCCGCTCCGCGTCCGCCGGCCCGGCCGGCATCACCAGCCGAACCGCCCGCCCTTCCGGCACCGGAGCCGCATCGGCGCGGGTCCGCCGGTGCGCCCAATCTGCGAAATCCGCGACCGGCGTCACCCCGCAGCTCCCCCGGAGGATGTCGCGGGTGCGGCGCTCGTTGCGCCTAAGCCGCTGATAAAAAGCGGAAATCGCCCGGAGCGGACGTACGCGCAGGCATTCGGCGAACACGCTCGCCTCCGAACGCAGGCCGACCCGTTCCAGCACGAAGCCGCTGCGTTCGTCGATGGCGAGGTCGATCGCCGCGGCATCCGCCGGCAGGAAGCCGAGCCAGCAGGCCGCCCCCTGCCCCGCCCCGGGCAGGACGAAAAGTTCGCGCCGTCCGTCGTCGCGGGTCAGGCGCAGGAGCGGCCGCAGCGGACGCACGACCGGATTTGCTCGATACATCAACACGATCCAGCGACCGCGCCCATTCTCGGCGAGGCGAAGCCGGTGACCGAACAGGGGATCATCCGTGGCGTCGAGCGAGAAGGCGACGGGGCGTCCGGATGCGGTCAGGACGTCACCTGCGCAGGCTCACCGCTCACTCGGCCGCATCCGTGGCGGGCGCCGCCACGCGATCCTCCGACGTGGCGGAGACCGCGGGCTTCTTCTTTTTCCGCGGCGCCGTCTTCTGCGGCGCAGCCCCGAGACGAACCTCGATGTCGTAGTCGCGGGCCATCGCCGCCGGGACGACGAGATTGTCCTCGACGAAGGAGAACAGTCCCTGCGCCGCCCCCGCGGGCACCGTGACCGGCACCCGGCGGACCCGGGACAGCACGACCTTGTCGCCGGCCTTGATGCTGATCGAGACCGGAGCTTCGAAGCGACCCGGCTTACCGACGGGTCCCAGCAGAACCTGCCCCTCGACGCCAACCTTCACCGACACGGAGCCGTCCTGAAGCTTGACGCATTCCCGGGCCAGGCGACCGATCGTGACCTGGTGCCGGAGGCTGGTGCCGTCTCCGGCCCGGCCCGCATAGCTCTGGATCGCTGCGCCGCCTTCCGGCACCGCCACCGTCGGGCAATAGGGCGGATCGGTGTCGTCCGGCTGGGACGGCGGCACCGTGGTCCCGCCGAATTTCAGCATGTTCATGAAGACGTTGCCCTCCTCCGCGGAGGTGGGGCCGACCCCGACGCCGCTCGCCGCGAGGGTTGCTGCCAGGAGGAGCCCCAAACGCTGCCGGCCCTTCGCCCTGCTGAGATTCATGCCGAGATCCCGCTCTCTTCGCATCAACCGTCTCACCCGCACGCCGCGAAGCCCATCACTTGAGGCTATCGAAGCCCTGGGCGAATCCCTTCATCGACAGAGGAATGCCGACGCCCTCCTCCGGCGTCTGGAACACGATGAAGGTGGCCTGCGCCCCCCCGCTGAACTGCTTGATCAAGCCGTCATCCATCACGACCTCGGCGACACAGCCCGTCGTCAGACACCGGACGAAGCCGGCGCGGCCCACATCGGTCTTGTCGATCTTCAGGCCGAGGCCAGACGGCAGCAGGACACCGAGCGGCGCGACCACCCGCAGGAGATAGCCGCGGTTGTCGGCCGTCTTCAGGACGATGACGACCAGCGTGAGGTTCGGCCGGTCCTCGGCGGCCAGGTATTGCACCAGGGCGCATTGCTCGGCCTTGGCGCCCGCCGGGGTCTCGCACCGCAGTTGCCAATCGCCGAACGTGTTGCGAACCATCCCCTGGGCGGCTGCGCCCTCGGGCCCGAAGCCGGCGAGCAGGATCCCTGCACCGAGCAGGCCCACCGCGACGCCCCGGGCGACCAGGCCGCGTGCAAGCTGCACCATTCCTCGAAACCCCACGCGTCGACCCTTTCGCATGGCCCGCCGCCCCGCGAACCGTTAACGGAAAACACGGGTGTTCCGACCATGCTGGGCCATCGAATGTCAAGCGAAGGCCGGCCTGCGGGAACCGACTATCGCGCCGCGCGTACAGCCTCTAGTGCTGACAGCCACGCTTGCCCGACAACGGACAGATCCATGCGACTGCGCGCCCCCCTCCTCCTCGCCACCCTCGCCCTCGCCGGTCCGGCCCTCGCGGAGCCGCTCCCCGTGGGCGAGACGACCTATGTCGAGCGCTCCCTCAACCGGGATGGTCCCCTCGTGATCGAGCATCGCCCGGTGGCACGCACGCCCGGCGGCCGGCGCGGCGGAAGCTCGGCCGAGATCGCGGGCTTCTGCCGCGACGGCGGCATCATCCGCCGTCGGGACGAGTTCGGCCAGCCGGTGATCCTGCGCCAGCGGGAAGTCTGCGACAGCGTCGCGCCGCGCACCCTGAACCCGGGCGATGTCGATCCCCGCCCGACCTGGCCGGCCGAGCAAGTCGTACGCGGCCGAGCACTCCGCGTCCGCGGTTGAGCCGACCTCAGCCGTAGCGGTGCAGGGTGGCGCCGTTGCGCTTCAGCCAGCGCTCGGCTTCGTCCACATGCGGGCAGAGTGACCCCACCAGGGTCCAGAATCGTGCCGAGTGGTTCATCTCGCGGAGATGCCCCATCTCGTGCGCCACCAGATAATCGAGCACCATCGGTGGCGCGAAGATCAGCCGCCAGGAGAAGTTCAGCTCGCCACGCACCGTGCAGGAGCCCCAGCGGCTTCGCGTGTCGCGTAAGGTGATGCGCGTCGGCCCCTGCCCCAGCTTCTCGGTGTAGCGCGCCACCGCCTCGGTCAGATCACGCCGGGCTTCCCGCTGCAGGAAATCGGTGACTCTTCGCGCGATGTGCGGCGCGTCGCAGGCAACCGAGAGGACGGGCTCCTCGGCAAGCGTCTCGAGCCGGGTGAGCCCGCTTCGACGGTCGCGATGCAGGACCCTGTGCGGCACGCCTCGGATCGGCAGAACAGCGTCCGCCGCGAACAGCACCCGCTCGGGCATGCGCGCCAGCCGAGCCGCGATCCATCCCCCGTGGCTGATGGCAAAGGTTCGGGCGACACCGACCGAGGTGCGCGTCGGAAGCGTCATGACCACTTCGCCGGTAGCACTCGAGACGCGCAGGGTCAGACGACGTGCTGTCGGCCGGCGACGCAGCAGGACGCGGAGGGTCTCGCCCTCGTGCAGGATGTCGAGGTGATCCGGGTCCGCCCCGCGCAGCAACGCCAATCGCATCTCGCCAGCTTAGCCGCTGTCGCGCCCCTTCGCCATCGACCCGAGCGCCCCCATCCTCAGGCAGGCGCCCCCGACAGGTCGGGTTCCGGCCGATGGCTGATTGCCACTCCTCCCCCCTCGGAATCCCCCATCTGGCGAATGAAGGCGGCGATACGGGGCGCGATGATGGTGCGGTAGCGCGACCCGTTGAACACCCCGTAATGTCCGACAGCTTGCTGAAGATGATAGGCTTTTCGCTGCGGAGGAAGGTTCGGCGTGAGGTCCAGGGCAGCTTGGGTCTGGCCGACGCCGGAGATGTCGTCGTTCTCGCCCTCAATGGCGAGAATGGCACAGCTATGGATGGCGCCGAGGTCGACGCGGGCGCCACGATGGATCATCGATCCTCTCGGAAGGGCGTGATCGACGAAGACCGTCTTCACCGTCTGCAGGTAGAACTCGGCCGTCAGATCCATCACGGCGAGATACTCGTCGTAGAACTCGCGGTGCTTCTCAGCCGAATCGCCATCCCCCGTCACGAGGTGGTCGAACATCTCGGCGTGGGCGTTAACGTGACGGTCGAGATTCATCGCCATGAATCCGGAGAGCTGGAAGAAGCCCGGATAGACGCTGCGCCAGACGCCGGGATAGCCGGCGGGCACGGTGGTGATGCAGTTGCGCTCGAACCAGGCCGTCCCGCGCTCCTGAGCCACACAGTTCACGGCGGTCGGTGAACGCCGCGTGTCGATGGGACCACCCATCAGCGTGATCGAGCGCGGCACCGGTGCGTAGCCCTGCGCCTCCATCACGGCGACCGCCGCCAGGACCGGCACGGCCGGCTGACACACGGCCATGACGTGAAGCTCCGGTCCGAGGTCGCGAAACATGTCGATGAGGTAGTCGATGTAGGAATCCAGATCGAACCGCCCGGCTCCGATCGGCACCATGCGCGCATCGGCCCAATCGGTGACGAAGACCTGATGGTCGGGTAGCATGGCCTCCACGGTGCCGCGCAGGAGCGTGGCGTAGTGGCCCGACATCGGCGCGACGATCAGAAGCTTCGGCTGTGGCGCCGTGGGGCCGCGTAAGAAGCTTCGATCGAAGGTGATCACCCGGCAGAAGGGACGCTCCCACACCACTCGCTCGCTGACCGGGACGCTCGTTCCGTCGACGGTGACGCTGGTGAAGCCGAAGGACGGCTTGCCGTAGCGCCGCGTGACCCGCTCGAACATCTCGCAAGCGGCCGCCAACGAGCGGGCATAGGGCGAGTAGGCGAGCGGATTGGCGGGGTTCTGCAGGCCGTGCCTGGCGACGTCGACGACAAGTCGCGCCGGCGTCGTCATCAGTCGGGCGGCCTCGTACCAGAGGTAGGACAAGTTCACGGACCATTCCCCATTTCACGGGCGTCGCTTCCCCGAGCTGCCTGAGAAATGCGCCGTCGGCTCGGCGCTCCACATCGACCTCTGCGGATTCGCTCCCCTCGGTTTAGCGCAAAAGCGATGTCGACAAGAGTGGATGTCCGAACCCGGAGGGATAGACGCGAGACAGCCGGGCCCTATCGTTCCCCTGACATGATCGACATGAGCACCAACGGCTTCGTCCGCGACGCACGGCATCTGCGTCTCGACACCTTCGTGCGCCTGCGATGGCTCGCGATCACCGGGCAAAGTGCGGCGGTGGTCGGGGCGCAATTCGGATTGGGCCTGCCGTTGCCTTTCGGCTGGTGCTTCCTCGTCATCGCCACATCGTCCTGGCTGAACCTCGCGCTGCGCATCCGCTTTCCCGCGAGCTACCGCTTGAGCGACGATTCCGCGGCCCTGCTGCTCGCCTTCGACATCATCCAGCTCGCCGCCCTGCTGTTTCTGACCGGCGGACTGCAGAACCCGTTCTCGCTGCTGTTCCTCGCGCCTGTGCTGATCTCGGCAACCGCCCTGCCGCCCGAACGGACCCTGGCGCTCGGTCTCTTGGCGATCGGCCTCGCGACCCTGCTCGCCCTCGTGCACCGCCCCCTGCCCTGGTTTGCCGACGGGCGGTTGGAACTGCCTTTCCTGTACATCTCGGGCATTTGGACCGCGATCCTGCTCGGAACCGCCTTCACGGGCGTCTATGCCTGGAAGGTCGCGGAGGAGACGCGCCAACTGGCGCAGGCCTTGGCCGCCACGGAACTGGTGCTGGCCCGCGAACAGCACCTGTCGCAGCTCGACGGGCTCGCGGCCGCCGCCGCTCACGAACTCGGTACGCCGCTCGGCACCATCATGGTGGTCACCAAGGAGTTGACCCGTCAATTGGCGACGACCGCCAGCCCTTCGGTGCGGGAGGACCTTGCGCTCCTGCGCGACCAGGTCGATCGCTGCCGTGGTATCCTCTCGAAGCTGACGTCGCTCGACCGCGACGAGGCCGGCTTCCTGCAGACGGTCAGTCTCAGCCACCTCGTGGAGGAGCTCGTCGAGCCGCAGCGTGCCATGGGCATCATCCTCGACGTCTCCAACCAGGGAGAGGGTCCGGAGCCGGTTTGCCGGCGCAATCCGGGCGTGATGTTCGGCTTGGCCAACATCGTGGATAACGCAGTCGACTTTGCCACCGAGCGGGTCATCATCGAGGCGCGCTGGACCCTCGAGCGGGTTTGGCTGGAGATCCGGGACGACGGACCGGGTTTCTCGAGCGAAGTCCTGCTCCGGGCCGGCGAGCCCTACGTGACGACCCGGAGCCCAGATCGGTCCCGCAGCCCAGACAGCACCGGCGCCGGTCTGGGCCTCGGACTTTTCATCGCCAAGACCCTGATCGAACGTTCCGGCGCGCAGCTGACGTTGTCGAACGTCTCGCAACATGAGGCGACCGGCGCCGTGGTTCGTGTCAGCTGGGCGCGTCACATCTTTGAGCGAGGCGCCTCGACGGTCGATCATGCGCAATTGAGTAGTGGGCAACCCCTGACGGAAACGGGTGCGACACCTATATGAGGATCACAGCAGAACCCTATTGAAGATGGTTCGTGAACTACGGAGGAGCGTCGGATGCTGACGCAGACTGGAACCACGACGCCGAGTGCTGAGATCGCTCAGCTCGCCGACAATGACCCCCTGGCCGCTTTCCAGGATCGCACTCTGCTGATCGTCGATGACGATAAGCCGTTCTCGACCCGGCTGGCCCGTGCCATGGAGATGCGCGGCTACGAGGTGCAAGTTGCCGAAAGCGTCGCCGAAGGCGTCTCGATGGTCGACGTCCGTCCGCCGGCCTTCGCGGTCATCGACATGCGACTCGGCGACGGCAATGGGCTCGACGTGATCGCTCGCCTGAAGGAGCGCCGCCCGGACGCACGGGGGGTTATTCTCACCGGCTACGGCAATATCGCGACGGCGGTCACGGCCGTGAAACTCGGTGCGTTCGACTATCTAGCCAAACCAGCCGACGCCGACGAGATCCATGGGACGCTGATGGCGCAGCCGGGCGAGCGGGCTGACCCGCCGGAGAACCCGATGTCAGCGGACCGGGTGCGCTGGGAGCACATCCAGCGTGTCTACGAACTGTGCGGACGAAACGTTTCCGAGACGGCGCGTCGCCTGAACATGCACCGCCGGACGCTTCAGCGTATCCTGGCCAAGCGCGCCCCACGCTGAAGGTCGGGGTCGAAACGAGGGCGACATTGCGCGACCCGTCCGGTTCGCGCTACGTCGCCCTCGATCATGTTTGCGCCGGGTCTCCCGCGCGTGAAGCCGGTAACGGGGCGACGCTTCAGTGAACACGCGCAATCTCATCACCATCCTGAGCATGATGGTTCTCGTCGGCACAGAGGTGTTCGCCGTCGCCATCGCGGCGGGCTGGGCTCTCGCCGGCCTCTTTGACCTTGGCGACACGGTGGGGCATGTGCTGATGGCGCTGTTCAGCCTCTTCGCAGCTTGGGTGATGCTGCAACTCTGGCGGCGCGCGACGAGCATTGAGCCTCTGCGGGGGCCAGATCCCACCACACGCTGATCGGAACACACAGCTTCGACGTTTATGCGCGGCCGCTCTTGGGCCGTTTCGCGTTGCTTGCCTGGCATTTCCCGATTATCGGCAGGGTGCCCCGACACCAGACGAGTTCGAACCCATGAAAGCACGCATCATCGTCACCCTGAAGACCGGCGTGCTGGACCCGCAGGGCAAGGCGATTGAGGCAGCCCTGACGTCGTTCGGCCTGTCCGGTATCGACAGCGTCCGCCAGGGGAAGGTTTTCGACGTCGAGATCGTGGGAGAGGACCGCGCGGCTGCAGAGGCGACGCTGAAGAGCGCCTGCGAGAAGCTGCTCGCGAACACGGTCGTCGAGAACTACGCCATCGAGATCGCCTGATGCACGCTGCCATCATCGTTTTTCCAGGCTCCAACCGCGATGCGGACGTGGCCCGAGCCTTGACCCAATCGGGTGCGGAGGTCGTGAAGGTTTGGCACGCGGATACCGCGCTACCGGCCGGCACCGATCTGGCCGTGCTGCCGGGGGGATTTTCGTACGGCGATTACCTACGCTGCGGCGCCATCGCCGGCCGCGCAGCCGCGATGGATGCCGTCCGTGCGCACGCCGCGCGGGGCGGCTTGGTGCTCGGCATCTGCAACGGCTTCCAGATCCTGTGCGAGTCCGGCCTTCTGCCGGGCGTCCTGATGCGGAACGTGGACCGGCGCTTTATCTGCCATCGCCAGCTGCTCCGGGTGGAGCGTGCCGACACCCGTTTCACCTCGGCCTATGCCGAGAATCAGGTCATCGACGTCTGCGTGGCTCACGGCGAGGGCAATTACTTCGCAGACCCGTATACCATTGCGCGTCTCGAAGGTGATGGCCGGGTGGCGTTCCGCTACTCGGACGCGGCTGGCAACCTCACCGTGGACGCCAATCGCAACGGCTCGCTGAATTCCATCGCGGGCATCTACTCCGAGAAACTCAACGTGCTCGGCCTGATGCCGCACCCGGAGAATTTCGTAGAGGATCTCGTCGGCGGGACTGACGGGCGCGGCCTGTTCACGAGCTTGGCAGCGGCGTAGCCTCCGCGCGCCTTTTTCTTCTCCGGAGAGAGGCTGCCCGCCGACGGCTGACGCTGGGTCGAGGTGGGTGAGGGGTCAGGATAGGTCCCGTACCCTCACCCACCTGCCCCGCGCGTGTCCCCGAAGGGGCGAAGGTCAGTGGCCGTCGAATTCCATCAAGGTCCGGACCGGTACATCGAGGTCGCGCAGCTTCTGCGCGCCGCCGATTTCCGGCAGATCGATGACGAAGCAAGCTGCCACCACTTCGGCGCCGATCCGACGCAGCAGGTTCACCGCGGCACAGGCCGTCCCCCCGGTGGCGATCAGGTCATCCACCAGAAGCACCCGGTCGCCCGGCTTGATGGCATCAACGTGGATTTCCATCTCGTCCGTGCCGTACTCTAGGGCGTAGGCGATCGATACAGTCGTGTGCGGAAGCTTGCCCTTCTTGCGGATTGGAACGAAGCCGGACGAGAGCTGGTGTGCCACCGCGCCTCCTAGGATGAATCCACGCGCCTCAATGCCTGCCACCTGATCGATGCGTCCCCCCGCGTACGGATGTACCAGCGCGTCAACCGCCCGGCGGAACGCGCGCGGGTCGCTGAGAAGCGTGGTGATGTCGCGAAACACGATGCCGGGCTTCGGGTAATCCGGGATGGACCGGATCGAGTCCTTCAACGCGATGTGGCGGCGGGTTTCCATGGGGAGCCCTTGTCGAGGAGAGTGGAGGCGAGGAAGCGCGCGAGGGCGCCCCTAGGCGTTGGCGCGGCGCAGGAGCTTCACGAGCTCACCGTGCAGAATCTCATTGCCGCAGGCGACCGAGCGGGCTGCCAGGGGCTCGGCACCCCCATCGGCGCTGGTGACGAAGCCACCGGCCTCGCGCACCAGAATGATCCCCGCGGCGATATCCCAGGTTTGCAGATCGCGCTCCCAGTACAGGTCCGAGCGGCCGCAGGCGACGTAGGCGAGATCCAGGGCGGCGGAGCCAAAGCGGCGGGCGCCCCCGGTCACGGCCATCACGGCGGCGACTTCCCGCAGGAGCTTCGGATGATCGCCGCGGCCGAGATAGGGTGATCCGTAGGCGACCAGGGCATCGGCCATGTCGGTGCGCCCGGAGACGCGCAGGCGACGGTTGTTGAGATAGGCACCCTTGCCGCGCTCGGCCACGAACAGCTCATCCTTGGCCGGATCGTAGATCACGCCGGCCACGATCTGCCCCTCACGCTCCAGCCCGACGGAAATCGCGAAGTGCGGGATGCCATGAAGAAAGTTCGTAGTCCCGTCGAGGGGGTCGACGTGCCAAGTGTGGCTTTTGTCTGCGCCCTCAACGTTGCCGGATTCTTCCAAGATGAGCCCGTAGCCCGGACGTGCCTTCATCAGGGCATCCTTCAAGACTTCCTCGGCCTTGCGGTCGGCGGCTGAGACGAAGTTTCCGGGGCCTTTGCGAGAGACCTGTAAATTTTCGATCTCGCCGTAGTCGCGCTTGAGACCGCGGGCCGCCTTGCGCACGGCGTCGACCATGACGGTCATGAGAGGTGAGCTGATCATCGATCTTCAGGTCCAGGCCGATTCAAAGAACGTCGATTCACTTAACATTCGGCGCGGCCATAGCACGTTTGCGCGCCGGCTCACCCCTATCGAAAGCGGGTCTGCCCCACGGGACGCAGCTAATTGACCTTCGCGCGATCCGCGGCCAGCGCTTCGGCGCGCTGTCGCTCGGCTGGCTCCAGGCCCTTCAGGTTCTCATCGAGCCAGCCGTCGGACAAACCCTGTGCGGATGCCGCGAGATTCCAGGCTGCCGCCTCGACCAGATTCTTCTGAACGCCGCGCCCGACCACGAACAGCCGCGCGATCCGGTTCTGCGCGATGGCATTGCCGCGGGCAGCGGCATGCTGGAAGTAGCGCGCCGCACGGGTCTCGTCCTTCGGGAGGCCCGTCCCGTTGAAGAGAAGGATGGCGAATTCGACCTCGCCGGCCAGATCACCGTTATCCGCCGCACGCCGAAACCATTCGGCGGCCTGGGTTGGATCCTTCTGCACACCGCGCCCCTGCAGGTAGAGGACGCCGAGATCGTGCTGGGCCGCGCCGATCTCCCCGTCCGCCGCCCTGCGGAACAGGGTGGCGGCCCGGGCCTGATCCGGCTCGGAGCCCGTCCCGAGGAGAATCAAGGCGAGATTGTAGGCTGCCGTCGTGTCACCGTTCCCGGCGGCCTTCTCGAGCCATTGTCGGCCGGCCTTCATGTCCTTGGCGCCGCCCCGCCCGTCGATCGACATCAGGCCCAGCGACGCCATTGCGTGCACGTCGCCCTGGGCCGCCGCGAGTCGGTACCACTCCGCCGCCTTGACCGGATCCTGCTTGATGCCGAGGCCCTGATTGTAAAGCTCACCCAGCAGCGTCATCGCCGCCGCATCCTTCGGGTCAGCCGCGATCCGCTTCGTCGCCTCACGAAACGCGGTGGTGTATTGCCCGCGCTGGTAGGCGCCAAAGGCTGTATCGGCTGCCTTGTCGCTGGGCTTCGCCGTGAAGGGGACCGCCCGCATGGCATTGGGCGAATAGGGAGTCGGCAATTCCTTCAGCGGGGCGGAAAAGACCTCGCGTGTCGCAGGCTTGGCCGCTTCCGGCGACAGAGACGACGCGGCCCGGACCTCGGACAGGCCGAGCATCAGAGCCAACAGGCTGAACGCCACCCTCACGCGGCCGTCTCCCCGGCGGCGGCAACCCGTGCTTGGATTCCGGCTACGTCGGCGTGCTCGCCGATCCAGAGGCCACTCTCCAGGCCGAGGAACTCTACGCCGATCGCCAGGAGTGGACCGATCTGGTCGACAGCGTCTGCAACGGCGATGCAGGGCGTCTCAAAGATCTCGGTCCACCAACCGGCGCGCTCCAGGACTGTCTCGGAATCGGGAGACATCCCATCCGGGTAGAGGCCACCGAACATGACGTAGTCGACGCCGGCCTCGCCGGCCTCCATCGCGGCGTGCTTCTGCTCGTGACCGCCGGCCCCCAGGATTCGTCCGTCGGCCAAGCGCTCGC
This sequence comes from Methylobacterium sp. Leaf111, assembly GCF_001423285.1. NCBI lineage: Bacteria > Pseudomonadati > Pseudomonadota > Alphaproteobacteria > Hyphomicrobiales > Methylobacteriaceae > Methylobacterium > Methylobacterium sp. Leaf111. The sequence goes on from NZ_LMNE01000001.1 coordinate 242,094, forward strand.
GCAGGTCGCGCAGGTCGCCATCCCGAGCCTTGTCGAGGTGAACACCATCGGCACCGCCGCGGGCGGAGACGCTGACGAGGTCGCCGTCGAAATGCGCGCAGGCGACGACCACGGCCGCGCCGGCCTCGTGCGCGGCCGGGGCCAGGCGCTTGACCAGATTGACCAGGCTGCGCTCGTCGACCGGGGCCAGTCTCAGGATGACGGCCGCGACGTCGCCGGCCGCACAGGCGGCCGTGATCGCCGCGCCGAGCGCGTCGGCATCACCGGCCTCGACCCGGTGGGGGCTGAGCAGGGCGAGGCGGGTGCGGGGTTCCGACATACAGGGTCCTTCCGGCGCCTCAGCTCAATGCGCCGATCTTCGGATCGAGGGAGCCGTTGGCATAACGCTTGGCCATGGTGGCCACGGAAACCGGGCGAATCTTGGAACCCTGGCCGGCGGTACCGAACTCCTCGAAGCGCTGCCTGCACAGCTTGGTCATCGCCTCCATGGCAGGCTTCAAGTACTTACGCGGATCGAACTCGGCCTTGTTCTCGGCCAGAATCTTCCGAATCTGGCCCGTCATCGCCATGCGGTTGTCCGTGTCGATGTTGATCTTGCGAACGCCATGCTTGATGCCGCGCTGGATCTCCTCGACCGGCACGCCCCAGGTTGGCTTCATCTCGCCGCCATACTGGTTGATGATGTCCTGAAGGTCCTGCGGCACCGATGAGGATCCATGCATCACGAGGTGGGTCGTGGGCAGGCGGCGGTGGATCTCCTCGATGACGTTCATCGCCAGGACGTCGCCGTCGGGCTTGCGGGTAAACTTGTAGGCGCCGTGCGAGGTGCCCATGGCGACCGCGAGCGCGTCGACTTTGGTGGCCTCCACGAACTTCACGGCCTCGTCGGGATCGGTGAGGAGTTGGTCGTGGCTGAGCACGCCCTCGGCGCCGTGGCCGTCCTCGGCCTCGCCCTGGCCGCTTTCCAGGGAGCCGAGCACGCCGAGCTCGCCCTCGACCGAGACGCCGGCCCAGTGGGCCATCTTGGTGACGTTGCGGGTGATCTCGACATTGTAGTTGTAGTCGGCCGGGGTCTTGCCGTCGGCCTTCAGCGACCCGTCCATCATGACCGAGGTGAAGCCGTACTGGATCGCCGTGGCGCAGGTGGCCTCGTCACTGCCGTGGTCGAGGTGCATGCAGACGGGAATATGGGGATAGATCTCCACGAGGCCGTCGATAAGCTTGGCCAACACGATGTCGTTGGCATAGGCGCGCGCGCCCTTGCTCGCCTGCAGGATTACCGGGGAGTCGGTCGCATCCGCCGCCGCCATGATGGCGAGGCCCTGCTCCATGTTGTTGAGATTAAACGCCGGCACGCCGTATTCATGCTCGGCGGCATGGTCCAGGAGTTGCCTCAGGGTGATGCGGGCCATGGGTTTCTCCTCAGATACGATCGCCGCCGAGGCGATCCGCCAATCGTCGCGCCAGAAAACGCGAGCCTTCCGAATTCGTTCGTCATTTCGGACCTTTGCGGATCCGTTGCAACTCTCGCAGGACAGCATTCCGGGGACGCCGCGTTGCGTGACGGAGACTGTCATCCCGCAAAAGACCGCGTCGCGGATGCGATCAGCCCTTGGCCCGCAGGGCCTCGACACCGGGCAGTTCCTTGCCCTCGAGCCACTCGAGGAAGGCGCCGCCCGCGGTAGACACGTAGGAGAAAGTCTCGCCCACGCCCGCATGGTTGAGCGCCGCGACCGTGTCGCCGCCGCCGGCCACCGAGACGAGTTTGCCGGCCTGGGTCCGCTCGGCCGCGTGCCGGGCGGTCGCTACGGTGGCGGCATCGAACGGGGTCAGCTCGAAGGCCCCCAGCGGGCCGTTCCAGACCAGGGTGGCAGCCTCGTCGATGGCCGCGTTGATCTCAGCCACTGAGGCGGGACCGGCATCGAGGATCATGCCGGTCTCCGGCACGGCGTCGACTGGGACCGTCTCGTGCGCAGCGTTGGCCTTGAACTCGGAGGCCGAGACCGCGTCGACCGGCAGGATGATCCGGCACTTGGCCGCCTTGGCCGCCTCGACGATGCGCAGGGCGGTGTCGGCGAGATCCTTCTCGCAAAGCGACTTGCCGACTGCCTTACCCTGCGCGTGCAAGAAGGTGTTGGCCATACCGCCGCCGATAACGAGCATGTCGACTTTCGCCACGAGGTTCTGGAGAAGGTCGATCTTGGAGGAGACCTTGGCACCGCCGACGAGGGCGATGACCGGGCGGGTCGGGGCTTCGAGCCCCTTGGTCAGAGCGTCGAGCTCCGCCTGCATCAGGCGACCCGCATAGGCCGGCAGCAGGTGGGCCAAGCCCTCAGTGGAGGCGTGTGCGCGATGCGCGGCCGAGAAGGCCTCGTTGACGTAGAGGTCGCCATTGGTAGCGAGCTGCTCGGCGAAGGCCCGGTCGTTCTGTTCCTCTCCGGCATGGAAGCGGGTGTTTTCGAGGAGGGCGACGTCCCCGTCCTGCAGGCGCGCGACAGCGTCCGCCGCCGCCGAGCCCACGCAATCCTCCGCGAAGGCGACGGGACGGCCGAGCTTTCGGCTCAAGGTTTCGACTACGGGCTTCAGCGATTCTGTGGCGACGGGCTTGCCCTTCGGGCGTCCGAAATGGGCCAGCAGCACGACGCGGCCGCCCTTGCCGGCGATCTCGTTGATGGTCGGCACGATCCGCTCGATGCGGGTGGCGTCGGTGACACGCCCACCCTCCATCGGCACGTTCAGGTCCACGCGCAGGAGCACGCGCTTGCCCTGGAGCGGGCCGGCATCGTCGAGGGTGCGAAAAGCGGTCATCGGGGCCTTGACATTAGACGGGCGGGACGGGGCGATCAGCGCGGGGGCAGCATTGCATCCAGGTGGAAGCGCTGAGCCGCGAGGGTTAGCGCGACCGTGAGAACGGCGGTGATGATGGCGGTGAGCACGAGTGCGCCGGAGCCGGGCAGGCCGCGTGTGCGGTCCGCGATGGCACGGACCTCGCTTCGCAGAGCGGAGAGATCACTTTGGCGGGCCGCCTCGTTCATGCGGCCGGCGGCGCCCTCGACCTTCTCCTCCACGCGCGACAGCAACGCCTCGGAGCGGGCGTACTTGTCCTCGATCCGTGAGCACTTGTCCTCGATCCGGGCGAGCTGATCGCTCCCCGGAGTACTGCCGAACGACGGCAGGGGCTCCGCCTTCCCGACCACCACGGAGGGTGCGGTGGTCGGAGCGGCCGGGGTTGCCGCCGGCGCGGACGCCGGGGGCGGGAGCGCTGAGGTGCCTGGAATGAAGCCGCGTTCGGAGGGGGAGGTCTCTGTCATGTCAAGCACACCATGCTGGTCTCGCTTCGTCCTCGGGAACGTTCGATCCGTCAGGATACGGCGATGCGGCTCAGAGAAGCTTGCCCATGGCCACGGCCGTGTCGGCCATCCGGTTCGAGAAGCCCCATTCGTTGTCGTACCAGGACAGGATGCGCACGAAGGTGCCGTCCATGACCTTGGTCTGATCGAGGTGGAAAGTCGACGAGTGAGGATCGTGATTGAAGTCGATCGAGACGTTTGGCTGGTCGGTGTAGGCCAGCACGCCCTTCAGCGGGCCGTCCGCAGCGGCTCGGATCGCGGTGTTGATCTCTTCGACCGTGGTCTGGCGCTTTGCGGTAAACACGAGGTCGACGGCCGAGACGTTCGGGGTCGGCACGCGGATCGAGGTGCCGTCGAGCTTGCCCTTGAGTTCCGGCAGCACGAGGCCGACAGCCTTCGCGGCGCCGGTCGAGGTCGGGATCATCGAGAGCGCCGCGGCACGGGCCCGATAGAGGTCCTTGTGCATCTGATCCAGCGACGGCTGGTCGTTCGTATACGAGTGGATCGTCGTCATGAAGCCGCGCTCGATCCCGACGAGATCATTGAGCACCTTGGCCACCGGGACGAGACAGTTGGTGGTGCAGGACGCATTCGAGATGACGAGATGGTCGGCGGTCAGCTTGTCGTGGTTGACGCCGTAGACCACGGTCAGGTCGGCGCCGTCGGCGGGCGCCGAGACGATAACGCGCTTGGCTCCGGCATCGAGGTGCGCCTTTGCCTTGTCCTTCGAGGTGAAGATGCCCGTGCACTCGAGGGCGATATCGACGCCGAGCTCGCGGTGTGGCAGCTCGGCCGGGTTACGCACGGCCGTGACCTTGATGCGTTTGCCGTCAACGACGATGAAGTCGCCGTCGACCTCGACCTTGGCGGTGAACCGGCCGTGAATCGAATCGAAGCGAAGCAGGTGGGCATTGGTCTCGACGGGGCCGAGATCGTTGATCGCCACCACCTCGATGTCCTGGCGGCCGGCCTCATGGATGGCGCGCAGAACGTTGCGGCCGATGCGTCCGAACCCATTGATGGCAACCTTCACCGACACGGCGTGAGTCCTTCCCATAATCGGGCGCCGGCCACGCAGCACCCTCCAGCCATTTGATCGTCGCGGCTCGCCCGAACGGCAGGCCTCGATCCGTCGCCCGCTCTGTGCGAGTCCCGATTGAACGACAGATGAACTGCCGCGCAGGCTCGGGCGCGCGATCGCAGCCGAAGACCGAGGTAGCGCGCGGCAAGACGAACCCAGGGTGGCTGACAGGTCCCTGCCCTCTCGCCTGAGTGCGTCGCGTGCTGCCGTATAGCCGGTCTGCGAGCGGCCGGTCTCTAACATGGTGACAAATCGAGGCAAAGGTTACATGGCGCGGCGCAGGGGGTGGAAAACCGTTTCCCGGTGGATACCGTAGAGGTGTCCGGGCATGGCGCGAACGACTTCGTCCGATAGCAGCAGGTAGAAGAGAAGGGCATTCCTCCGTGAGCCAGACCATCGATCTGGCGCTGCAGCGTCTTGAAGCCGTGCTCTCACGGCTGGAGGGCGCGGTCGCGCAACGTTTCGAGGCCGAGCGTTACCCCAGCGACCTGGAAACCGAGCTCGCGATCATGGGCGAGGACCGGGCGAGGCTCGCCGCCGAACTCGATGCGGCCAGCGCGCGCCTCGCGGAGGTCGAGGCGACTTCGGCCGATGTCGACCATCGCCTCGGACGAGCGATCGACGCCGTCGAGGGCATGCTGACACCGGCCCGCGCCCTCCGCTAAGTTTGAAATCGCAACGCTCCAGTGACCCGACGCCCGATGCCCCAGATCAACGTCACCATCGACAGCAAGAATTACCGGATGGCGTGTGCCGACGGCGAGGAGGCGCACCTGACCGCCCTCGCGGAAGGGCTCGATGGACGGATCAGCGAAATGCGCCGGACCTTCGGCGAGATCGGCGACATGCGCCTCCACGTGATGGCAGCCTTGATGCAGGCAGATGAATTGCAGGAGGTACAGGGACGTCTCGCCGCGCTGGAGCAGGAAGCCGCCGCTCTCAGGGAGACAGTGGAATCGGCCGAAGCGGTCCGGGCGGCCGAGGAAGAGCGGCTTGCCGAGGAGCTCGTCCGCTGTGCCGAGCGGGTCGAGCGCCTAGCGCACGTCATTTCGGCCGGCTAACGATCTCGAGCGCCGGAATGTTGGGCGGCGGCTCGTCTCAGCGCCGATCTCGCCCATGAATTCTGCGAGTCGAACCAGCGCCCCCCTGGCGCGGGCCGCAGGCCGACGCTACATGGGGAAGGCGGGGCTGCCGGGTCCGTCAGGAGAACTTTTCCCCGGGGCCTTATCGACTCCCCAGGGAGCTGTCCCTGGCCTTGTCCCTGGACTTGGCCAACACGGCGCCCACCTACATTGTAGGTTTCCCGGGATCGACACTCCAACGGCTCACGTGGCTCCGCACTCAGATCTTTCTCCCTCCGAAACATCCGTTCCCGCCCGCAAGGCGGCCCTGCGCAACGAGGCTCTGGCCCGCCGCGACGCTCTCCGAAAGGAGGATCGCCGCATCGGTTCGCTACAGATTGCCGAGACGGTCATGACCATCGAGGCGCTCGCCAAGGTCGAGTTCGTCGGGGCCTTCTGGCCCATCCGCAGTGAGGTCGATCCACGCCCCCTCGCCCGCCTCCTGTTCGCGCGTGGCCAGCGCATCGCCCTGCCGAAGGTCACGCCCAACGGATTGGTGTTCCGGGAATGGCGCGAGGGTGAGGCTCTCGTCGCCGGTCGCTTCGGGCTCAGCGAACCGCACGACGATCTGCCGCCCCTCGATCCCACCGCGCTCCTCGTGCCGCTGGCGGCCTATGACCGGCGTGGTCATCGCATCGGCTATGGACGCGGCTACTACGACCAAGCCATTGAGCGCCTTTCGCGAAACGGTCCCGTGCTCACCATCGGGATCGCCTTCTCGGTCCAGGCCGTGGACACGGTTCCTTCCGAGCCGCACGACCAGCCCCTCGATCATCTCGTCACCGAAGCGGGGCCGGTCCCGCTGATACGGACCTGACGTCCCGCGATGCGCATTCTCTTCCTCGGCGACGTGGTGGGCCGCCCCGGCCGGACCGTCATCTCGGACCGCCTGCCGTCCCTTCGTGAGCGCTGGCGCCTCGACTGCGTGGTTATCAACGGCGAGAACGCCGCCGGCGGATTCGGCCTGACGGAAGCGATCTGCGACGAGCTCCTCCAGGCGGGGGCCGACGCGGTGACGCTCGGCAACCATTCCTTCGATCAGCGCGAGGCCCTCGTCTTCATCCAGCGGCAGACCCGTTTGGTCCGTCCGGCCAACTATCCACCGGGCACGCCGGGCCGCGGGGCCACCGTGGTCGAGACCCGCAAGGGCGCCCGCGTGCTCATCCTGAACGTCATGGGCCGGCTCTACATGGATGCCCTGGACGATCCCTTCGCCTCGGCCGAGCGGGAGCTCTCCGTCTGTCCCTTGGGCGCCGTGGCGGATGCGGTCATCGTCGACGTGCATGCCGAGGCCACGAGCGAGAAACAGGCCTTCGGTCATTTCCTCGACGGCCGGGCCAGCCTGGTCGTGGGCACCCACACCCACACCCCGACCTCGGATCACAGGATCCTGCCCGGCGGCACCGCCTATCTCTCGGATGCCGGCATGTGCGGCGACTACGATTCGATCCTCGGCATGCAGAAGGACGAGCCTCTGCGCCGGTTCCTGCAGAAGACGCCCGGTACCCGCCTGGAGGCGGCCCAGGGCGAGGGGACGCTTTGCGGCATCGCGGTGGAGACCGACGATGCGACGGGCCTCGCCAAGAGCGTGGCCGCGGTGCGCCTCGGACCCCATCTGGAGGAGACCTGGCCCCGGGCGTGGGATTAGCCGGCGCAACGGAGCGCCTATCCACGGAACCAGATCACGCGCGACTTGATCGGCGCCGAACCACCCTGCAATGTGCCGGCGCGTTCGCCCCGCCCGCTCCCCGCGGGCCGACAGTTCCGCGTTGAGAGTGTGCCCGAGCCGATGGCGACCCCCCCCGCACCCGCGACGATCGCCAAGCCGGGCATCTATCTCGTCCGGATGCTGGTCTTCCTGATCCTGGTCGGCTTTCTCGCCTTCGTCCTGTTCCGGCAGATCACCCCGGCCTTCCTCGCCAATCCGGGCCTGAACGGGCTTATTCTCGGGGTCCTGCTCATCGCCGTCCTGCTGGCCTTCGGGCAGGTGGTGCGGCTCTATCGGGAGGTGACCTACGTCAATGCCGTGGCGGCGGGGGAGAGCCCGAGCCGGCCGCCGCCCCTGATGGCGCCCCTGGCCCCCGCCATCGCCGCCCGGCCCGACGGGATCACCCTGTCGACCAGCCGCGCCTTCCTCGACACGGCGGCTGCGCGGCTCGACGAGGGCCGGGAAATTCTGCGCTACGTCTCGGGCCTCCTGATCTTGCTCGGCCTTCTCGGAACGTTCTGGGGCCTGATCGACACGCTGAGCGCGGTCGGGTCGGTGATCAAGACCATGCGGGGCGGCGGCGAGGCCGCGGCGATGTTCGACGAGCTGAAGAACGGCCTCGCGGTTCCGCTCTCCGGCATCGGCCTCGCCTTCTCGGCTTCCCTGTTCGGCCTCGCGAGCTCGCTGATCATCGGCTTCCTCGACCTGCAGGCCGGGCAGGCGCATGCGCGCTTCCACAACGAATTGGAGGACTGGCTCCTCTCCGGCGAAATACCGCAGGGTCGTGTCGAGGTCGCGGCGCCGACGAAGGTGCAACCCGCGCCACTCCCGACTCAGGATCCCACCAGCGCCCGCGAACTGAAGGAGGCGGTGGACCGCCTGACCGCCGTGGTGGCGGAGGGCGCCAACGGGCGCGTCGCCACCCAGGCCATGACGAATCTCGCGGAAGGCATCCAGGGGCTCGTGCAGCACATGCGGGCCGAGCAGCAGATGATCCGCGACTGGGTCGAGGCCCAGGCGACCCGCGAGCGCGAGCTGAAGCAGGTGCTGGAGCGCCTGGGCCGCGAGCGGAGCTGACATGGCCTCCACGCGCGGTCGCCGCGACCGGAGCCTCAACGTCTGGCCGGGCTACGTCGACGCCCTGGCGACGCTGCTGCTGGCGGTCGTGTTCCTGCTCACGATCTTCGTGGTCGGCCAGTTCTTCCTCTCCCAGGAGATCAGCGGCCGGGACTCGGTGCTGACCCGGCTCAATCGCCAGATCGCCGACCTGACGGACCTGCTGGCCCTGGAGCGCTCGACCCGGAAGACGCAGGAGGAGCAGGCCTCGTCCCTGCGCAACACCCTCCTCGGGGCACAGGCCGACCGCGATCGCCTCAGGGCGCAGGCCGAAGCGTCGCAGGGCTCGGCCGGGCGGCAGGGCGAGGTCGACAAGCAACTGGCGGCCGAGCGCGCCAACACCGCCCGCGCCGCCGCGCAGATCGACCTCCTGAACGAACAGATCGCGGCGATGCGGCGCCAGCTCGCCGCCCTCGAGGATGCGCTCGCGGCCTCCGAGAACCGCGACCGCGAGAGCCAGGCCCGCATCGCCGACCTCGGCAGCCGCCTCAACGTGGCCCTGGCCCAGAAGGTGCAGGAACTCGCGCGCTATCGCTCGGACTTCTTCGGCCGCCTGCGCCAGATCCTCGGCAACCGCCCGGACATCCGCATCGTCGGCGACCGCTTCGTCCTGCAATCCGAGGTGCTGTTCCCGGCGGGCTCCGCCAGCCTCAAGGCGGAGGCCGGCCCCGAACTCGACCGCATCGCCGGCGCGATCCTCGACCTCGCCAAGCAGATCCCGGCCGACATTCCCTGGGTGCTGCGCATCGACGGCCACACCGATGCGCGGCCGATCGCCAGCGCGCAGTTTCCCTCGAACTGGGCCCTGTCGGCGGCCCGCGCCATCGCGGTCGTGCAGGCCATGGTCGCGAAGGGCATCCCGCCCCAGCACCTCCTGGCCGCCGCCTTCGGCGAGTTCCAGCCCCTCGAGGCCGGGACCACCGAGGAGGCCTATGCCCGCAACCGGCGCATCGAGATGAAGCTCACGGAGCGCTGAGCCGGTCGCTCACTTGACGATGCGGTCGAGCCGGTTGTTGACGAAGAAGTACAGCTCCTTCGCGCCGGGCTCGTTGTAGAGCACCTGCACCTCGCGGCCGGCGCGCCCCTCCCCCACCAGAACGTCGGTGGGGGGCTTGCCCTTCAAGCGGACGAGGTCGCACTCGCCGATGCCGATCTCGATCGCGGCGGCGCCCGCCGGCGCGGGCGCCGTGCAGGTGCCGTCCCCCGTCAGGACGGGTCCCTGGAAGGTCAGGGCCGGTGCGGGCTTCGTCACGGCGACGGGGAGCGGCTCGGGTGCCGGAGTCTCCGTACGCCGGGTCTCGGTGCTGGTGCAGGCGGACAGGCCGCAGGCCGCGAGCACGGCCAGGATCAGCAGGCGCGGGTGGGTGGAAGCGGGCACGACGGGGTCCTCAGCGCTGCGCGGGGCCCCGCGCGCTGAGCGCGGCCGCGTAGAGAGCCGCCGCGTCCCGATGGAACGCGGCGCGCGAATCCGGTCGGGAATAGAACATGTGCCCGCCCGGGTACACGGCGAGATCGAGACGCCCGCCGCCATAGGCCGGCATCTGGTCGATCAGGAGCTTCGACGCGAAATACGGCGTGACCAGGTCGGTATACCCGTGGGCGACCAGCACCCGCATGTTGCCGTCGAGGGACAGCACGCCGCGCAGGGCGCCGAGGGATTCGGGCGCCGAGCGACCGCCGCCCCAGGTCCAGCCCCGGTTCACCGCCCCGTTGAGGAGTTCGTAGCGCAGATCCGGCACCCGGTAGCTCAGGGTGTCGGTGTAGAGCGCGATCATCGCGCTCGTCAGCGGCGCCTGGAGCGCGGTGAGCAGGGGGTCCTCGAAGCCCGAATGGGCGGCATTCGGGTCCGGGTCCCATCCGGTCACGCCCGTATCGTAGGCGCTGGCGACCCGGCCGGTGTCGCGGCCGATCTCGCGCTGGACGCTCTGGCCGGAGAGACGCCCGGCCTGGCGCCGCACGAAGCTCGGGTCGAGCCCGGTCAGGGCGCCGACCCGGTCGCCGAGTCGTGCCACGGCGGCGCTGTCGGACGGCCCCTTCAGGAGATCGGCGAGGTAGGGTCCGGTGGCGTAGGCCTCTGCGTCGGCCATGGTCTCGCGCGTCGGGATGCCGCCCGCCCGCTCGATGGCGGCGGCGGCGAAGGACGGCAGCTTGATCACGTGGCCCCAGGGGGTCGTGCGCGGTGCCTGCAGCCAGGCGAAATCGAGCACCGGCGAGAGCAGAACCATGCCCGACAGGCCGATGCCGATCTCCTCCTGGAGCTTCGCGGCGATCAACGGCCCGCGGAAGCCGCCATAGCTCTCGCCGACGTAGAATTTCGGCGCCGCCATGCGGTCGTTGGTGCGGAGCCAGCGGGCGATGGCCGAGGCCAGCACGGACGCATCGGCGTCGATGCTCCAGTAGCGCTTGGCATCTCCGTCGGCCGCGCGGCTGTAGCCGGTGCCGACGGGGTCGAGGAACACGAGGTCGGTGAAGTCGAGCCAGGTTCCGTCGTTCGGCACGAGTCCGATCGGCGCCGACGGGCTGATGCTGGCGCCCTCCACCGGCAGGCGCCAGGGTCCGATCGCACCGATGTTAAGGTAGGCGGAGGCGGCGCCCGGCCCGCCATTCACCGCGAAGGTCACGGGGCGCGCCGGATCGCGCGTCTTCCCAGCGCCCTGGCCGGCCAGCGTGTAGGCGATGAACGCGATCTCCGCCTGGAGCTTGCCGGCCTCGTCCACCAGCGGCAGGCTGCCGGCGCGGGCGGTGAAGGCGAGCGTGCGCCCATCCGGCAGGGTGACGCTGTGCTCGGTGACGGCGTCCGCCGGGAGCTTGCCGCCCTGGGTGGCGCGCGGCTCGGACGCTTTTCGCGCCTCGGCCGGACGCTCCGCCTGCGGGGCGGGCTGCGCCTGCAGCGGTGGGGTCGCGATCAGCAGGGCCGCGAGGCCGAAGGCGAGACGTCTCATGGCGAATCCTCTCGGCGATGGTCGGAATGCGGCAGCGACGTCAGGCCTTCTTCTGCCAACGGCCGTCGTCGTCCTGCTGCCAATAGGCGATCGTGTGTCCGGCGGCCTTCGCCTCCTTCCACTGCGCACGGGCGCGCAGGAGGGACTCCTGGTCGGTGCCGTCGAACAGCACGCAGATGCGTGCATAGTCGGCGGCATCGGGCGGCAGGTCGGCGCCCTCCACCAGGAAGCGGATCGACGCGGCGTTCGGGTTCGCATCCTTCAGGGTCAGCACGACGGGCTGGCTGGCCGCGTCGACGTCGCGATCGGTCCCATGCGGCAGGAAGCTGTCGTCGCTGTAGGTCCAGAGCTGGTCGTCCAGGGCCTGGAGCCGCTCCTCGCTGGCCGCCTGGATGGCCGCACGCCACTGGCGCTCCAGAGAGCGCTCCAGCAGGTTCGGGAGCACCTTTTCGAGGGGCTGGTTCTGGAGGTGATAGAACAGGATCTCGGTCACAGGCTGCAAGGTAGTCCGACGCTGCGCCAAAGCCAGCCGCATGGCCGCGCGCCGCGCCTCTTCCGGCGCGCGAATCCGCGCGTGAAAACCGCGCAGGTGCGGTCTCAGAACAGAACCGGCGGCCCTCCCGCGCGTCACCGTTCGAGGACGCGGCGGGCAATCTGCCGGAACCGTCGGGGGAAGGACCACCATGCCACACGGACATGCGCCGAACGATCGGCACCGGGTGATGACGGGCGCCTCGAGCGGACGGGGGCTCACCGCGTCCGCATCCCCCGCCGGGCGGAACCGGCGTTAGGCCTGATGGAGATCGCACCCATCGCCAGCCCGGTCGGGAGGATCTCACCCGCGGTGTCCGAGCGCCTCGTGCCACGATCGACCATCGACCTGCACGAGGGGCGTACGCTCGCCTACGCCGAAGCCGGGACCGGATCGCCCGTCGTGCTCATCCACGGGACGCTGATGTCCCTGGAAGACATGTGGCTCGGCCTGGTGCCTCACCTCGCCGAGCGGTTCCGGGTCATCGCCGTCGACCGTCCGGGCCATGGTTTCAGCCGGCGCCGGGGCGCGGCCGACGCCGATCTCTGGCGGCAGGCCGCCCTGATCCGGGAGGGCGTTCGGGCGCTCGGCCTGGAGCGGCCGATCATCGTCGGGCATTCCTTCGGTGGCGCGCTGGCGCTGGCGTACGGCCTTCGGTTTCCCGACGAGATCGCCGGTGTCGTCGCCCTGGCGCCGATCTGCTTTCCCGAGCCGCGCCTGGAACACCTGCTGTTCGGCCCTCGGGCGGTGCCGGGTGGGCGTTTCGCGTCCGACCTCCTCGGGCGCACGATGGACCCTGCGCTGCTGCCGCTCCTGTGGAACGCGATGTTTTTGCCGGCCACGATGCCGCCGGGCTACGCCGCCGCCAATCCGTTCGGGCTGGCCGGCACCGCAGACCAGCTGGTGGCCGAAGGCGAAGACGCGGCCGGCCTGATGGTCGGCCTGACCCGAAACGCGCTGGCGTATCCGGCCTGCCGGGTACCCGTCCGGATTCTCGGCGGCGATTCGGATCTCGTCGTCAGCACGCCGCGACACGGCTCTTGGGCCTCGCGGCTCATCCCGGGGGCCGCGTTCACCCTCCTGGCGGGGACCGGTCACATGCTGCACCACCAGCATCCCGACGACGTCGTGAACGCGGTCCGTGCCATCGCCGGTCACGATCCCGCGCAGGGTTGATCGAATTCGCGCGCCGCACGTTTTCGCTCAGCGTTTGTCAACCGGAAGCCATTATTGCGGTGCACACGCAACCCGTCGGCGCACCCACCGGCGCCGCACGGCTCCCATCTCCCAATCTCGCCGGATGCCCGAAGCCGGGTGCCGAGCGACCAGCCAAGGATCTCATCCCGTGAGCTTCACCGTCAGCGCGCGCGTCCTGGAGCGGTGCTTCAGTTTCCGCCACAGCTCCGTCCTGGGCGCCGTGGAGCAGGGCTGGTCGCTGATGATCGCGGGGATGACCGAGGTGCGGATCACCGACGCCTCGGGACGCGTCCACTGCCCGAACGCCCTGCATCAGCACCTGTTCGGACCGCGCGAGACGGCGCGGCCCGACTCGGATGTCATCGCGCTGGCGGCGTGAGCCGCGCGCGTCAGCGCTGAACGGTCCGCCCACCGAAGGTCGAGAACGACTCGTCGATGACGCCTTTCTGCGCGGCCTCGGCGTCGACCCGAACCTGGATCGCCCCCGTCAGCGCAGGCTCCCCTTCGGTCTCGCCCTTGCTCCGGCCGTCCTCCAGATCGCCCCCCGCCTGTTCCGTACCGGCGCTGTTGCGATCGCCCGCCACCACAACCGTGATCGCGTTCCGGTCGATGCCGTGCTCCTGAACGAGGTGTTCCACGCTCATCTCGGCATCGCGGCGGGTTTCGAAATCGGCGGTGAAGATCGGCGGCATTCCTTGACTCCCTGTGGGGCAGCGACCCCGTGTGAACAGTCAATGGAGCAACGGGGGCGACGTTCCCCAGGAGCCGGGCGCCGCCGTACCCGCCCGGGCGATGCCCGGGAGGCATGGGTCTGAGCCCGGCCGGAACAGCCGTCCGTCGGCCCGACCGTCGCTCCCGCAAGCCGGGAACGACGCGTCAGGCCGCAGGCCTCTGAAGACGGTCGGTGCGCGGCCGTTCCGATACCTGGCTAGACCAGACGGCTCTGGACGATGGCAGCGCCGATGAAGCTCTTGAAGAGCGGATGCGGCTCGAACGGGCGGGACTTCAGTTCCGGATGGAACTGCACGCCGATGAACCAGGGATGCCCGACATGCTCGACGGTCTCCGGCAGGAGTCCGTCCGGCGAGAGGCCCGAGAAGCGCAGGCCCTTCGCCTCCAGGCACTCGCGATAGGCCATGTTGACCTCGTAGCGGTGGCGGTGGCGCTCGGAAATGTCGGTGGTGCCGTAGATCTCGGCGATCTTCGAATCCGGCCGCAGGCTCGCCTGATAGGCGCCGAGGCGCATGGTGCCGCCGAGGTCGCCGGCCGCGGCGCGGCGCTCGAGCTCATTGCCCTTCAGCCATTCGGTCAGGAGCCCGACCACAGGCTCGCGGGTCTCGCCGAACTCGGTCGAGTTGGCCTCCGCGACGCCGGCGAGCGCCCGGGCCGCTTCGATGACCGCCATCTGCATGCCGAAGCAGATGCCGAAATACGGGATCTTGCGCTCGCGGGCGTAACGCGCCGCACGGATCTTGCCCTCCGCGCCGCGCTGGCCGAAGCCGCCCGGGACGAGGATGCCGTGGATGCCCTCGAGGAACGGTGCGGGATCCTCGCGCTCGAACACCTCGGCTTCGATCCACTCGAGGTTGACCTTGACCCGATGCGCGATGCCGCCGTGGGTCAGCGCCTCGGTGAGCGACTTGTAGGCGTCCTTGAGGCCCGTGTACTTGCCCACGATGGCGATGGAGACCTCGCCCTCGGGGTTCTTCACCCGCTCCGAGATCGTGCGCCAACGCGACAGGTCCGGCTCGTCCTGCGAGGGCAGGCCGAAATGCGCCAGCACCTCCCGGTCGAGACCGGCTTCGCGGTAGGAGAGCGGCACGTCGTAGATCGAGGCGACGTCGCGGGCCTCGATCACGGCGGTCTCGCGGACGTTGCAGAACAGGCCGAGCTTGCGCCGCTCGTCCGTCGGGATCGGCCGGTCGCAGCGGCAGAGCAGCATGTCGGGCTGGATGCCGATGGAGCGCAGCTCCTTCACCGAGTGCTGGGTCGGCTTGGTCTTCAGCTCCCCGGCGGAGGGGATGTAGGGCAGCAGGGTCAGGTGCACGAAGGCGGTGGCGCCGCGGGGCAGTTCCTGCCCGAGCTGCCGGATCGCCTCGAAGAACGGCAAGCCCTCGATGTCGCCGACCGTGCCGCCGATCTCGACCAGCACGAAGTCGAAGGCCTCGTTCCCCTCGAGGACGAAGTCCTTGATCGCGTTGGTCACGTGCGGGATCACCTGGATCGTCGCGCCGAGGTAATCGCCGCGCCGCTCCTTGGTGATGATGTCGAGGTAGATCCGCCCGGTGGTGATGTTGTCGGCCCGGGTCGCGGCGAGGCCGGTGAAGCGCTCGTAATGCCCGAGGTCGAGGTCGGTCTCGGCGCCGTCGTCGGTGACGAACACCTCGCCGTGCTGCGTCGGGCTCATCGTGCCCGGATCGACGTTCAAGTAAGGGTCGAGCTTGCGCAGGCGGACCTTGTAGCCCCGGGCCTGCAGCAGGGCCGCGAGCGCCGCCGATGCGAGACCCTTGCCCAGCGAGGAAACCACGCCGCCGGTGATGAATACGTACCGCGTCATGGGCCTCGGTCCATAAACAAGGGAGAACGATTCGCCAAACAACAAAAACGCCTATCCCCCGCGATACCTGCGCATGCGCGGCGAGGACGTCGTTCGATCGGCGTTGCAACGAGGAGCGGCGTCCGAGCACTTGTCCGAGCACTTGGACGCCGGGTATCTGGATAACCCCGCGGTTCACCTCGACCCGACCGGGCCCGGCGACCTCGCCGCGGTCACGACTCGGTCGAAGGCCCCCTCCGTCGGGCCATCGACCGGCCGGTCAGCGCGACTGCGGGGCCTGCGGCACGGCCGGCTGGGCCGGCGCGGTCTCGGGCACCTGCGCCGGGGTGCCGGGCGCCGAAGTCCCACTCGCCGGAGTCCCGGGCTGGGTGCCGCTCTGACCCCGCAGGGTGTCGAGCAGGTTGCCGGCATTCGGCTGGGTCGCGGGCTGGCTGGTCCCGGTTCCTTCCAGGATCGAACGCGGGGCCGCACTCCGGTGCGACAGGATCGCGAGCGCCATGCTGGTGGTGAAGAACAGGGCGGCGAGGATGGCCGTCGCGCGGGTCAAGGCGTTGGCCTGTCCGCGCCCCGTCATGAAACCCGCCACGCCGCCGCTCCCGCCGCCGCCGAGGCCGAGACCGCCCTCGGAGCGCTGGAGAAGGACCACGGCGATGAGGCCGAGGACGACGATGAGATGGATCGAGATCAGAACGGTCTGCATCGGGTTTCCGGAAGCTTCATCATCCGCGCGCCGGTTCCGAGGAGAGACCCGGGCACGAATGCGTTACGGGCCGGTGAGTCCTGGCGCCGCCGACATGTCCGCGGGGCCATACACCAGATGGCCCCGCGCGCCAACCGGACCGATGCTTCGGAACCGCGTCGGCCGGCGCGGCAATCCTTCGAACCCCGGAGTTATCGCGGAGGCAGCCCTAGTCCCGGCGGCGGTAGCGATAGCCGTAGAGGCTGCGCGAGAACCCGAGCCCGGCATAGAGGGCGCGCGCCGGCGCATTCTCGGCGACCACCTGCAGGCAGGCCCCGGTCGCCCCCTCCCGCCGGGCCCAGGCCATCAGGGCCACGATCAGGCTGCGCGCATGGCCCGCCCGGCGATGGGACGGGTGCGTCGCGACGGATTCGAACACGAGGATCCCGCGATGCAGGACGCCGTAGGCGACGGCCACCGTCCGGTTCGCCTCGATCCGCCGCGCGAACATCCGGGGCAGGATCAGACACGCGATCGAGTCGTGGTAGGTCCGCAGGGCGACCTCGGACACCACGCCCTCGCAGGCGGCCCGCGCCGCCAGCCACGCCGCGTCCGGGGCATTGTCGAGGGCGACGCCCTCCGCCCCGTCGCGGTCGTCCGGCGGAAGCTCGGCGAAGAGCGTGCAGGCCTCGCCCTCGGACCGATAGCCGAGACCGTCGAGCAGGACATCCATCTCGGGGACGAGATCCGGAACCCGGACGATCAGTGGGCGACCGAGGTTCCGGTAGAGGCTCTCGGCCTCCGCGACGATGCGGGCGGGATCGTCGCGCCAGCCGCGCAGGGGATTGAGGGAGTTCGTCCGACGGGTCGGACCGCCCGAGGCCCGCAGGATCCAGCCGCCGAGGCCGATCTCCAGCGGCGAGGGTCGGGCGTTGCGGCAGGCCTCCTCGACGACCCAGGCCCGATCCGCGTCCGATTGCCGGATCATGTCCGCCGACGAACCATGGGCCACTCCCGCCGAAACCCCGGGACCGAATCCGAACGAACTGGGATTTTTCGGCTCGATCCCTAGCGCAGGTAGGCGCGGGCGATGCCGAGGAAGTCGTCGGCGACCAGGCTGGCGCCGCCGACCAGCGCGCCGTCGACGTTGTCCACCGCCATCAGTTCGCGGGCGTTGCTCGGCTTGACCGAGCCGCCATAGAGGATGCGCACCGCCTGGGCCTCGGCGCCGATGAGTTGGCCGAGCATCTCGCGCAGCGAGGCATGGACCTCGGCGATGTCGGCCGGGGTCGGCGTCAGGCCGGTGCCGATCGCCCAGACCGGCTCGTAGGCGATGACCGTGTCCTTGGCGGTGGCTCCCTTCGGCACGCCGATCGCGAGCTGCGCGCGCACGATGTCGAGGGTCCGGCCCTCCTCGCGCTCCTCCTTCGTCTCGCCGACGCAGATGATGCCGCAGAGGCCCGCGCGGCGGGCGGCCAGCGCCTTGGCGTGCACGCCATCGTCGGTCTCGTGGTGGTAGGCCCGGCGCTCGGAATGGCCGACGATGACGTAGGAGGCTCCGAGATCGGCCAGCATCTCCGCCGAGATGCTGCCGGTGAAGGCGCCGTTCGGCTTGGCGTGGAGGTTCTGGCCGCCGATGGCGATCGGCGAGCCGTAGGTGGCCGCCACGCAGGAGGCGATCAGCGTGGAGGGCGGGCAGATGAGCACGTCGACCGTGTCGAGCAGGGCGGCGGTCAGGCCGTTGCGGACGGCTTCCACGACGGCGACCGAGCTGCGCAGGCCGTTCATCTTCCAGTTGCCGGCAACCAGCGGCCGTCGCCCCGACTTCGTCATCCCGTCCCTCGCTGCTAAGGCTTCGCTTCGCGGTCGCGCCGGCCCTAACAGAGCCTCAGGATGGGCGCAAACCGCGAACGCCCTTTGCGGTGACAGCACGGATGGTCTATCGCGGGCGACCTTCCCAGGAATGACGGGCGCTTCCGGCGCCCACGCGACGGGTGCCCGGACGTTCGATGCTGCAGAACATGCGCAAGGCCAGCCAGCACTGGCTCGGCAAGATCATCCTCACGGTGGTCTTCACCTTCCTGATCGCCGGCGTGGCGATCTTCGGCGTCGAGGAATTCTTCCGCGCGGGCTCGTCCACCAGCGTGGCCACCGTGGGCCGGGCGCAGATCTCCGCCGAAACGGTGCGCAGCGCCTATCAGAATCAGCTCCAGCGCTACCAGAGCCAGACCCGCCGCACCCTGACGCCCGATCAGGCCCGGGCCCTCGGCATCGACCGCCAGGTGCTCGCGCAGCTCGTCAGCGAAGCCTCCCTCGACCAGCAGACCGCCGCCCTCGGCCTGAGCATCCCCGATGCGGCCGTGCTGCGCGCGATCCAGGAGGAGAAGAGCTTCCAGGGCGCCGACGGCAAGTTCGATCCCGCCCTCTTCTACCAGACGCTTCAGCGCGCCGGCATCAACGAGGCCACTTTCGTGCGCGAGCAGCGCTCGGTCGCCGCCCGCCTGCAGCTCGCCGAGGCGGTCGCGGCCGACCTGCATGTCCCCGAGGCCCTGCGCGAGGCGGTGCACCGCTACACCACCGAGCGCCGTTCGGTCGCCCTGATGATGCTGCCGCCCTCCGTGGCCGGCGAGATCCCGGCGCCCTCCGAGGATGCGGTCAAGGCGTATTATGAGGACAACAAGTTCGCCTTCCGCGCGCCGGAAGCCCGCGCCGTCACCCTGCTGGTCCTCGACCCGCAGGCGATGGCCAAGCCCGAGGCCGTGACCGCCGAGGACATCGCCAAGCGCTACGATTCCGAGAAGGCGCGGTACGGGACGCCGGAGCGTCGCACGATCCAGCAGATCGTGTATCCCGATCAGGCTGCCGCCGAGGCGGCCCGGACGGCAATCGAAGCGGGCGACAAGCCGTTCGAGGCGGCCGCCGCCGAGACCGGCGCCGATGCCAAGAACCTCTCCCTCGGGACGCTCTCGAAGGCGGAGCTGTTCGATCCCGCCGTGGCGGACGCCGCCTTCGCCCTGCCCCCGAACACGGTCAGCGCACCGGTGAAGGGCCGCTTCGGCACCGTCCTCCTGCGCGTCACCGCCATCGAGCCGGGAACGGTGAAACCGCTGGCCGAGGTCTCCGCGGACATCGCCAAGACCATCGCCCTGGAGCGCGCCAACAGCGGCATCGACGCGGCCCACGACGCGATCGAGGACCAGCGTGCCAATTCGAAGCCCCTGGCCGACATCGCCAAGGAGCGCGACCTGCCGCTCCAGACCATTCCGGCCGTCACCGCGCAGGGCCTCGATCCCGCCGGCAGGACCGTCGAGGGCATCCCGGATCGCGACACCACCCTGACCGCCCTGTTCCGGGCCGAGATGGGTGGCGACAACGAGCCCCTGCGCACCAAGACCGGGGGATACATCTGGTACGACGTGACCGGGGTCGACCGCGCCCACGACAAGCCGCTGGATGAGGTGCGCGACGAGGTCGTCGCCCGCTGGCGCGCCGCCGAAGTCCAGAGCCGGCTGCTGGCGAAGGCCAAGGCGCTGTCGGCGCGCCTCGACCAGGGCGAGACCGTCGAGGCCGTCGCCGCGGAAGCGGGCCTGACCGTCCAGAGCCTGACCGACCTGGCCCGCAACCAGGCCCAGGGCGATCTGACGGCCGAGGTTGTCAACCGCGTCTTCGCGACGGCCGTCGACAAGTCGGCTTCCGCAGAGGCCGGCGAGAGCCGCGCCCTGTTCAAGGTCACGGCCGCGACGATGCCGGCCTTCGTTCCCGGCTCGCCGGAGGACGAGGCGATCGGCAAGCGTTTCCAGCCCACCATCGCCGACGATGTCCTGGGTCAGTACATCGGCGACGTGCAGACCTCGGTGGGCGTGACCATCAACCAGGCGGCCTTCCGCCGGGCGATCGGCGGCGGCGAGTACTGAGCCGACGATGTCCGAGGACCCCGCCTTCACGGCCTTCGTCGACGCCTACGAGGCGGGCCGTCCCGCCCTCCTCAACCTCACCCTGGTGGCGGATCTCGAGACGCCCGTCGCCGCCTTCCTGAAGCTGCGGGCCGAGCACCCCGGCACCGCCTTCCTGCTCGAATCCGTCGAGGGGGGCGTCGTGCGCGGACGCTACTCGATGATCGGGCTCGACCCCGACCTGGCCTGGCGCTGCCGCGACGGCCGGGCGGAGATCGCGCGCGGTCCCGACCTGTCGGTGTTCACGCCCGAGGCGGCTGCGCCCCTGGCGAGCCTGCGGGCCCTGATCGCCGAGAGCGCGATCGGCGCGGAGGGCGACACGGATGTGCTGCCGCCGATGGCGGCGGGCCTGTTCGGCTATCTCGGCTACGACATGGTCCGGGCCATGGAAGCCCTCGGACGCCCGAACCCCGATCCGCTCGGCGTGCCGGACGCGATCCTCGTGCGACCGCGCGTGATGGTGGTCTTCGACTCGGTGCGCGACCTGATCACCGTGGTCGGCCCGGTGCGCCCGATCGCCGGAATCGGCGCACGCGCCGCCTACGAGGGGACGTTGGGTCGGCTGGAGCGGGTGGCCGAGATCCTCGAAGGCCCCCTCCCCGTCGAGGCCCGTATCGACCCGCGCGCGATCGCGCATCCCGAGCCGGTCTCGAACACGACGCCCGAAGCGTACCTGGGAATGGTCGCCCGGGCCAAGGAGTACATCGTCGCCGGCGACGTCTTCCAGGTCGTGCTCTCGCAGCGCTTCGAGGCGCCCTTCACCCTGCCGGCCCTGGCCCTCTACCGCTCGCTGCGCCGGACCAACCCGGCCCCGTTCCTGTGCTACCTCGACTTCGAGGATTTCCAGCTCGTCTGCTCGTCGCCCGAGATCCTGGTGCGGGTCCGTGACGGGCGCGTCACCATCCGGCCGATCGCCGGGACGCGCCGGCGCGGCGCGACGCCGGCCGAGGACAAGGCGCTGGCCGAGGAACTGCTGGCCGATCCCAAGGAGCGCTCCGAGCACCTCATGCTGCTCGACCTCGGCCGCAACGATGTCGGCCGCGTCGCGCGCATCGGCAGCGTCACGGTCACGGGTTCGTTCTTCCTCGAGTTCTACAGCCAGGTCATGCACATCGTCTCGAACGTCGAGGGCGACCTCGACCCCAAGCACGATGCCCTCGCGGCCCTCGCCGCTGGCTTCCCGGCCGGAACCGTCTCCGGTGCCCCGAAGGTGCGGGCCATGGAGATCATCGACGAACTCGAGCGCGAGAAGCGCGGCCCCTACGGCGGCTGCATCGGCTATTTCGGCGCGCGCGGCGAGATGGACACCTGCATCGTGCTGCGCACCGCCCTGGTGAAGGACGGCCGCATGCACGTCCAGGCCGGTGCCGGCATCGTCTACGATTCCGATCCGGCCTCCGAACAGCAGGAATGCGTCAACAAGGCCAAGGCCCTGTTCCGCGCGGCCGAGGATGCGGTGGTGTTCGCGAGCCGGGCCCGGCGGGGACAGTAGCGCCCGGTTGACGGGTCGCCGGACTCGCGCCACACCGCCGTCATGCCTGCGCGCGAAGCTCCGATGTCCGACGTCCTCGTCATCGACAATTACGATTCCTTCACCTGGAATCTCGTCCACCTGATCGGCCCCCTCTGCGGGTCGATCGACGTGGTGCGCAACGACGCCATCACCACGCAGGAGATCCGCGCGCGCCGGCCCGACGCCGTGGTGCTGTCGCCGGGACCCTGTTCGCCGAACGAGGCCGGCATCTGCCTCGACGTGGTGAAGGACCTCTCGACCGAGATCCCGATCTTCGGCGTCTGCCTCGGGCTCCAGGCCATCGGGCAGGCCTTCGGCGGCGACGTGGTCCGGGCCCCGACGCCGATGCACGGCAAGGTCTCCAGCATCCAGCATCGGGCCTCGGGCATCTTCCGGGGGCTGAACGGGCCGTTCGACGCCACCCGCTACCATTCCCTGGTGGTGGAGCGCGGCGGCTGCCCGACCGATCTCACCGTCACGGCCGAGGCCGACGGCCTGATCATGGGCCTTCAGCATGCCCATCGGCCCGTCCACGGCGTGCAGTTCCACCCCGAAAGCATCCTGTCGCATCACGGATCGCAGATCCTGCGGAATTTCCTGGACATCGCGGCCACGTGGAATGCGGCGCGTGACAAGGGCCGCGACGGCGTGCATTGACGGGTTACGTCGCCTGTCTGGAATCAATCCGGTTCTCCGTGCCGGACCGTCACGCCCGAGCCACATGGAATCCTTCAAGCCCCTCCTCGCCAAGGTCGCCACCGGCGCGGGCCTGGACCGTGCCGAGGCGCGGCAGGCCTTCGACGATCTGCTCTCGGGCGAGGTCACGCCGGTTCAGGCCAGCGCCTTCCTGACGGCGCTGAAGGTCCGCGGCGAGGCCCCGGACGAGATCGTCGGTGCCGTCGAGGCCATGCGGGCACGGATGCTGCCGGTGCCCGGCGTCGCGGGCGCCGTCGACGTGGTCGGCACCGGCGGCGACCATTCGGGCAGCTACAACGTTTCGACCCTGGCGGCGATCATCACTGCCGCCTGCGGCGTGCCGGTGGCCAAGCACGGCAACCGGGCCGCCACCTCGCGCTCCGGCGCCGCCGACGTGCTCACGGCCCTCGGCGTGCGCATCGGCCTCGCGCCCGACGAGTTGAGCCTGTGCCTCGCCGAGGCGGGCCTGTGCTTCATGTTCGCCCAGACCCACCACGCCGCCATGCGCCACGTGGCCCCGGTGCGGGCCGAACTGCCGATGCGGACGATCTTCAACATGCTGGGCCCGCTGGCGAACCCGGCCGGCGTGCGGCGCCAGCTCTTCGGCGTCTCGTCGCCGGCCTGGGCCGAGCCGCTGACCGGCGTCCTGGCGGAACTCGGCAGCGACCGGGTCTGGACCGTGCACGGCAGCGACGGCCTCGACGAGATCACCGTGACCGGCCCCACCGCCGTGGTGGCGCTGACGGACGGCCGGATCTCGCGCTTCACCATCGATCCGCGCGAGGTCGGCCTGCCGCTCCATGGGCTGGAAGCCCTGCGGGGTGGCGACCCGGAGCACAACGCCGCCGCCCTGGCCGGGGTGCTGGATGGGGCGCGCAACGCCTATCGCGATATCGCCGTCCTCAACGCGGGGGCCGCCCTGGTGGTGGCGGAGGCCGCCGGCACCCTGGCGGAGGGTGTCGTCCGGGCCGGCCAGGCCCTCGACAGCGGCGCCGCGCGTGCCACACTCCGGACGCTGGTCCGTCTCTCGAACCGTCGCTCGAACGCCTGAAAGCCCGTCATGTCCGAGCCCAAATCCGGGTCCGTCCCCGAGACCGCGTCCGCCGAGCGCAAGGACGTGCTGGCCCGCATCGAGACCTACAAGCGGCGTGAGATCGCCGAGGCGAAGCTGCGGGTGCCGCAGACCAAGCTCGAGAAGCGCATCGCCGACGTCACGCCGCCGCGGGGCTTCGCCGAGGCCATCGCGGCGCATATCGCGCAGAAGCGCCCGGCCCTGATCGCCGAGGTGAAGAAGGCCTCGCCCTCCAAGGGCCTGATCCGCGCGGACTTCGACCCGGCCGTCCTCGCCGCCGCCTACGAGGCCGGCGGCGCCACCTGCCTCTCGGTGCTCACCGACACGCCCTCGTTCCAGGGCAGGCCCGAATACCTCACCGAGGCGCGCGCCGCCTGCTCCCTTCCGGTCCTGCGCAAGGACTTCCTGTTCGAGCCCTACCAGGTGTTCGAGGCGCGGGCCTGGGGCGCCGACTGCATCCTGGTCATCATGGCCTGCCTCGAGGACGACGAGGCCGCCGCCCTGGTGGAGACCGCGCACGACCTCGGCATGGACGTGCTAGTCGAGGTCCACGACACCGAGGAGTTGGCGCGGGCCCTGCCCCTCGGCACCCGGCTGGTGGGCATCAACAACCGCAACCTGAAGACCTTCGAGGTCTCTTTCGAGACCGCGATCCGCCTCGCCGCTGGCGTGCCGTCCGACCGGATCGCCGTGGCCGAGAGCGGCATCGCGGGCCATGCCGACGTGGTCCGGCTCGCGGCGGCCGGCCTCGACACCATCCTGGTCGGCGAGAGCCTGATGCGCGAGGCCGACGTGACGGCGGCCACCCGGCGCCTGCTGTTCGGCGACGCCCAGGCCTGAGGACGCGACGATGGCCGAACTCACTCACCTCGACGCGTCCGGCGCGGCCAACATGGTCGACGTGTCCGAGAAGGACGCGACCACCCGCACCGCCCGCGCGACCGGGCTCGTGGTCATGCTGCCCGAAACCCTGCGGCTGATCCGCGAGGGCGACGCCAAGAAGGGCGACGTCATCGGCACGGCGCGGCTCGCCGGCATCATGGCCGCGAAGCGCACCCACGAGCTCATCCCCCTCTGCCATCCCCTCCTGCTCTCGAAGGTGCGCGTCGATTGCGAGCCCGACGACGGCCTTCCGGGCCTTCGGGTGACGGCGGAGGTGAAGGTGCTGGGGCCGACCGGCGTCGAGATGGAGGCGCTGACCGCGGTCTCGGTGGCCTGTCTGACCATCTACGACATGGTGAAGGCGGCCGATCG
The DNA here is from genome assembly GCF_001423285.1 of Methylobacterium sp. Leaf111. Lineage (NCBI taxonomy): Bacteria > Pseudomonadati > Pseudomonadota > Alphaproteobacteria > Hyphomicrobiales > Methylobacteriaceae > Methylobacterium > Methylobacterium sp. Leaf111. The sequence goes on from NZ_LMNE01000001.1 coordinate 266,865, forward strand.
CGGCATGCGGATCGAGGGCATCCGGCTGCTCGCCAAGGATGGCGGTCGCTCCGGGGCCTACCGCGCCGAGGATCGCGCTTGAGCGGCAGGCCTCCGAAACGGACGGGGTCCGCGGGCATGATCCCGGTCGCCGAGGCGCTGTCGCGGGTTCTCGAAGGCATTCCGGGTCCGGTCGAGACGGAGACCGTCGCGATCGGGCAGGCCGCCGGGCGTACGCTGGCGGCGGAGGTGCGGGCCACCCGGACGCAACCGCCCTTCCCCGCCTCGGCCATGGACGGTTACGCGGTCCGCAGCGCCGACCTCGCGGACGCGCCCGCCACCCTGCGGCTCATCGGGACCAGTGCCGCCGGGCACGGTTTCGCCGGTGTGGTGGGACCCGGTGAGGCCGTGCGGATCTTCACCGGTGCGCCGGTGCCGGAGGGGGCCGACGCGATCCTGATCCAGGAGAACGCAGAGGCGACATCCGACGGCGTGACCGGGCGGGACTCCGTGCCCGCGGGCCGCTTCATCCGCCCGAGCGGCCTCGATTTCCGCGTGGACGATCGCCTGCTCGCCGCCGGAGACGCGCTGGATCCGCGCCGCATCGCCCTCGCGGCCGCCGGAGGCCACGGCCAACTCTGCGTCCGGCGGCGCCCACGGGTGGCCATCCTCGCCACGGGGGACGAGTTGGTGGCCCCCGGGCAACCGGCGCGATGGGACCAGATCGTCGCCTCGAACGGGCTGGCCGTCGCGGCCCTGGTTCGGGAGGCGGGCGCGGAGGCCATCGATCTCGGAATCGCCGGCGACACCCTCGCGGCCCTGGACGACGCGATCCTGCGCGCGGTGGCGGCCGACGCGGACCTCCTGATTACCCTCGGCGGCGCCTCGGTGGGCGACCACGACCTCGTGCAATCGGCCCTGCGGACCCGCGGCCTGGAACTCGGGTTCTGGCGGGTTGCGCTCCGGCCCGGAAAGCCCCTGATGCACGGGCGCCTCGGCCGGATGGCCGTGCTCGGCCTTCCGGGCAACCCCGTGGCCTCGGTGGTCTGCGGATTGCTGTTCGTGGTCCCGGCGATCCGCGCATTGCTGGGCGATCCGCGGGCGTCGGCGGACCTGTCCGAGCCGGCGATCCTGGGCTGCGACCTGTCCGAGAATGACCTGCGCCAGGATTATCTCCGGTCGCGGATCGAGACGGCGCCCGACCGCCTCCCGGTGGTCTACCCCGAGAACCGCCAGGATTCCTCGATGCTCTTCGTCCTGGGAGCGGCCGAAGCGCTGCTGATCCGCGCGCCCCATGCCCCGGCTGCCAGGGCCGGGGAGCCCTGCCGCATCCTGAGGCTCGACCGGCGCCTCTGACGTCTCGGCTGGACCTAGACGAGGTAGAGCGTGGCGTCGGCGCGGAAGACCCGCGGGCAGTGCGCGGCATCGACCCAGATGCGCGCCTGATCGAGACTGATGCTGCGGGACTCGGCGATGTCCTTCAGGGTCATCCAGCGTGACGACATGATCGGCTCCCTCATGGTTAACGAGGCAACGGCCACGGCGGGGGTTTGTTTCCACCTCGGCGAATGATCGCTCAGCGCAGGTATGTGACGCTGTAGAGGGTCCGGCGCAGGGCCTCCTCGTCGACCCAGACGCGGCCGTTCTCGCAGGCCTCGCGCATGGCGGGTCGCATGCGGGCGCAGTATTCGCCGGTGTTGTCCTGCACCCGATATTGGCAGCGACCGCCGACGTTTCGCCGCCCGATGACCGGACTGGCGTGATCCGCGTGGAGATCCGGGTCCTTGGGATCGCGATCCTCCAGCAGGTACCAGCTGTAGCCGATGGTGGGCACGCGACCGTGGTCCAGGGCGTAATCGATCATCGCCAGGATCCGGCTGATCGCCCGCGGGCTCGGGGGCGTCCCCGAATCCCGCATCTCCACGAACTCGGCCTGATTGGCTGCCAGCCGATAGGACACCGGAAGCAGAGGCACGGGCAGGCCGACCCGTCGGCAGCGTGCGTCCACATGCGCGATCCAGCCCGCATTGAAGGTATCGGTCTGAGGGTGGCGAAGATGGGGGACCGTGCCGGCGAGGCTGCGGAAGCTCATCGGCCGGGGCGCCAAGCGGCTGCGATAGCGCAGGCGACGCAGGGTCGACGCGGCGTAGCGATAGCCGTCGTTGGAGGGCAGATCGCGATCCTCGCAGAGGCCGCCGATGTTGTAGAGGAGCGCGGCCGTATCCTCCTCGCCGCCCTCGATCTTGTCGAAGTAGGGCAGCAGCTTCGGGTTGCCGGCAGGCGACATTTCGGCGGCGTTGCGGCTCCAGGCGATGTCGGCGCGCCAGTTCGGGTGTGCCTTCAGGTGCCGGCGCAGGGCCGGGATGGCCGTCAGGCGCTCGGGATCGGCGAAGTAGTATTTCGTGGCGACATCGAGGGGGGCGATCTGGCGCCCCAGCCGATGCGAAATCATGTCGGCGGTGGCGTAGGCGAAGCAGATCGCGCTCTCGCCCTGATTCAGCGGCATCTCACGCGGCGATGGCGACAGTCCGACGTCGCGTGTCCCCTCGTGCTCCGCGAAGGGGATGCTGGTCGCCACCGGCGCACAGGTGGGATTGCGCACGTAGGCCGGCTTCGGCGGCAGGATGCGGAGATCCACCTGCGCCCGGGCGGGCATGGCCCCGACGGCGAGCGATCCCAGCAGGAACAGGACCGGTGCCGCTCCGTGACGGGCGCCGCCGAGCCGGAGCGAGCCCATCGCTCAGGCCTTTCGGCGCAGCCGGCTTGCGAAGAAGCCGTCGAGACCGCCGCTTCGATCCGGTGTGGTGCCGTGGAGGTGGGCGGGCAGGGTCCGCAGGTCGCCGGCGGCATCGATCGGCTCCGACAGGCCACCGAGTTCGGAGGCCTCGACGGGGACCCGCTCGAAATCCGGGTTGCGGGTCAGGAAGGTCGCGACCTGATACTCCCCCTCCTCCCGCTCCAGGGAGCAGGTGCAGTAGACGAGGCGTCCGCCGGGGCGCACCAGGGCGGCGGCCTTGTCGAACAGGCGTTTCTGCAGGCCGATCAGGCGACTGATGTCGCTCTCGGTCTTGGTCCAGGCGACATCGGGGTGCCGCCGCAGGGTACCGGTGGCCGAGCAGGGCGCATCCAGGAGGACGGCATCGAAGGCCCCGTCGTCGGTCAGCGCCAGGGCATCGCCGACCCGGATCTCCGCCTCCAATCCGAGCCGGGCGAAATTCTGCGACAGGCGCTCCAAACGAGGGCTCGACCGGTCCACGGCGAGCACGGACGCCCCCGCAGCGGCGAGCTGTGCGGTCTTGCCGCCGGGGGCGGCACAGAGATCGGCGACCCGCTCGCCGGGGCGGACGGCGAGGAGCCGGGCCGGCAGGGCCGCGGCGGCGTCCTGCACCCACCACTGGCCCTCGGCATAGCCCGGCAGGTCCGCGACGGCGGCGTGGATGTCGTGCAGGCGCACGCTGCCGGTCGGCAGGGCCACGCCGCCGAGGCGTTCCGCCCATTCGGCCGCCGAACCCCGCACCGTGATGTCGAGGGCCGCGCCCTGGAGATGCGCCGCCGCGATGGCGCGGGCCGTCTCCTCGCCGTAGGCGGCGCGCCAGCGGCGAGCGAGCCAGTCGGGGGTGTTGTCGGCCAGGGGATCGCCGGGATCGGCCACGATCTCGGACCGCTCGCGCACGATCCGGCGCAGGACCGCATTCACGAGGCCGGACAGGTGCTGGAGCTGCGGATCGGCCTTGGCGAGGCGCACGCCGAGGTCGACGGCGGCGTGGTCGGGGACGTTCAGATCGAGGATCTGGACGGCGCCGGTGGCCAGGAGCGCCACGAGGCGTGGCTGGTCCTCGGGCAGCCCCTGCGACATGCGGGCGGCGAGCACCCGGCGGAGGAAGCCGAGGCGCCGGAAGGTCGCGGTGGCGATGGCGCGGGCGAGGCCCGCATCGGCGGCGTCGAGGCCGGCGTTCCGGCTGGCCTGCGCCAGGGCATCCTCGAGGGCGAAGCCGCGGGTCTTGCCGATCAGGTCGGCCACCGCGCTGTGCGCGACCTGACGGGCGGCCAGCCCGGCGACGCCGCGATCGATCGGCGCCGTCGGCGCATCCGTGTTGCGGCGTGTCGCCATGAGTGCCACTTCCTGAAGCATGAGCCCGCGCACGGCGGGCCTCCCTGCGATGCCCTTCCACCCGTGACACCGAGATGCAAGCCATGACCAGCCCGGAACCGACGGAAAACGCTGCGGATGAGGCTCCGGCCGAGGGCCGGGCCCTGACGCCGGAGGCGGCGCGGGCGCTGGCGGAGGCGGCGGAGCGGCGGGCGGCGATCGATGCCCATGCCGCCGCGATCGCGGCGAAGCGGGAGCGACAGGGCCGGGGCGGCCTGGAGCCGGTGCGCTACGACGACTGGGAGATCAAGGGTATCGCCGTCGACTTCTAGACTCTGTCGGGTTCATCCCGAACCTGACGGACCCGCGAGGCCCTTCTCGTCGTTCGTCGTTCCGGGATCACTGGTTTCCACTGATCCCTGACAAACTCCGAGGGCGTTTCGTCGCCGGAACGGCGGCGATCCCCTCCCGTTGTTCCGGCCACGGACACACGCCAAGGAGCACGACGATGGCGATCAAGGTTTCGAGCAAGACTGCGGGCGCGGGTCCGCACGGCGAGGTCGCCCTGGCCCGCGGGCAGGTGGTCGCGATGCGGATGTGGCGCGACGAAGCGCCCAGCGCCGACAAGCCCATGGCCAAGCGCCCCTACGAGACGGTCGGCTACGTGATCGCCGGCCGGGCGGAGCTGATCGTCGAGGGCGAGACGGTGCTGCTCGAGCCCGGCGATTCCTGGCTGGTGCCGGAGGGCGCCGAGCATACCTACCGTATCCTCGAGGCCTTCACGGCCGTCGAAGCGACGGCGCCGCCGGCGCGCTAACAACCCCATGGAAGACCCGCGCGGTCGTGTCGAGGTCGCGCGGGTATCCGGTCCGAGAGCCCTGTCTTGCCGTTTGTCTTTTCGGGATAACCGGTTTCCCCCGATCCCCAACGAACGCTAGCGGGTGACGTAGACCTGCGTGCCCACCGAGACGCGTTCGTAGAGGTCGGCGATGTCCTGGTTGTACATCCGGATGCAGCCGTAGGACGCGTAGGTGCCGATCGAGCTCGGCCGGTTGGTGCCGTGAATGGCGTACTCGCCGCCGGCCAGGGTCATCGCCGCGACGCCCATCGGGTTGGAGGGCGAGCCGCCGGCGATGACGGCGGGCAGACGGGGGTTGTCGCGCTTGACCTCCCGCGGCGGCGACCAGGCCGGCTCCACGTACTTGCCGTCGATCTGGGTGGCGCCGCTCCACTGCTTGCCGGGCTTGCCGACCGCGACGGGGTAGCGGATCGCCGTACCGTCGCCGTTGACGAGGTAGAGCCGGCGCTCGGTGGTGCGCACGATGATCGAGCCCGGCATCACGCCGTCGTGGAAGGCCACGACCTCCCGGGCCTGGGCGGGTGCCCCCAGGAGCGTTGCACCGAGGGCAGCGCCAAGGACCGCCGCAGCCCCTGCGCGAGGGTGAACCGTGCCGTGCCGAACCATGACCTGTCTCTCCGAAAGCGTGACCGTTTGCCCGAGCATCAAGCGCGCAGGCAGGTTCTCGTTCCGGTAAAACGAAGCAGAGGAGCGCGGACAATACGCAGGATTCCGGCAGCGCGGTAAAGCACGGCCCGCGAAATCCCAACAAAGCTCGCGCTTCGCCTTCGGACTTCCTTGACTCTGTCAGGTCCCGGAGGGTCAGCGCTCGATCAGGGGCATTCCGGTGCCCAGGCGCTGCTGCCAGCCATGGCGTACGAGTTCCGGGTCCTCGTGTTCCTCCACGGGAAAGCCGACGCACAGATAGGCGACGAGGCTCCAGGTGCAGGGCACCTCCAGGATCTCGCAGACCGTGCCGGGCTCGAGGATAGAGACCCAGCCCACGCCGAGGCCATGGGCCCGGGCGGCGAGCCAGAAGGTCTGGACGGCTGTAACCACGGAGTAGCGCAGCATCTCCGGCATGGTCGCGCGCCCAAGGCCGTGCCCGGTGGCGGTGGCCTCGTCGCAGAACACCGCGAGATGGACCGGGGCCTCGCGCAGGCCGGCGAGCTTCAGGCGGACATAGGCCTCCCGCTGCTCGGCCGCGTAGGACTCGGCGGCGGCGGCGTTGCAGCGCTCGAAGCTGGCGAGCACCCGGGCCCGGCGCGCCGGCTCCGCGACCCGCACGAAGCGCCAGGGCTGGCTGTTGCCGACGGACGGACTGAAGCAGGCGAGATCGAGGCAGCCGCGCAGCAGCGCCTCGTCCACCGGATCGGTCCGGAACCGGCGCACGTCGCGGCGCCAGGCGAACAGGGTCGCGAGCGTCTGGCGAAACTCGGCATCGAAGCTGACCACGACCCGTCCCCGGCGGTAAATTCACCCCTTCATAGACGGAGTTTCTCCGCGCGGCAGAGTTTTCGCGCAAGTTCTGTCACGCAAGATCTGTCGGGCGAGACCTTCCACACGAGACCTGCCGCACGAGACCTGCCGCACGAGACCTGCCGCACGAGACCTGCCGCACGAGACCTGCCGCACGAGACCTGCC